>JASGCT010000108.1 GCA_030053915.1 Alphaproteobacteria bacterium | reverse complement strand
CTGGTAAATCAACATTTTTAAAAATTATTAGTGGCGAACTTACCCCCAATAAAGGCGAAGTAGAAATAACCCCTGGATTTAGAATGGCGATGTTAAAACAAAATCATTTTGAGTTTGATAATTTTAAAGTATTACACACAGTTTTAATGGGGCATACCAAACTTTGGAAAGTTTTTCAAGCCCGAGAAGCCATCTATGCAAAAGCAGAATTTACCGAAGAAGACGGCATTAAAGCAGGTGAACTTGAAATAGAATTTGGCGAATTGAACGGCTACGAAGCCGAAAGCCAAGCCGCCCAATTGTTAAGCAGCCTTGGCATTAAAGAAGAATTGCAACAAGAGGATTTAAAAAATATCCCCAGTAATTTAAAAGTTAGAGTATTATTAGCCCAAGCCCTATTTGGCAATCCTGAAATCTTACTTTTAGATGAACCAACCAACGGACTTGATTTTGAAACTATCCACTGGCTTGAAGAATTTTTAGCCGAATACGAAAATATTGTGTTAGTAGTAAGCCACGACCGCCATTTTTTAGATACAGTTTGTACCCATGTTGCCGATGTTGACCGCTCCAAAGTACAAGCCTTTACGGGTAATTATACCTTTTGGTACGAATCATCGCAACTGATGAGCCGACAACTATCCGACAAAAATAAAAAAATTGAAGATAAACGCCAAGCCTTATTAGATTTTATTGCCCGTTTCTCGGCAAATGCCAGCAAAAGCAAACAAGCGACCTCTCGAAAAAAAGCCTTAGAAAAGTTAACTATTGATGAAATTAAGCCCTCAAATCGTAAATATCCTGGCATCATTTTTAACCCACTACGCGAAGTAGGAAATCAAATTTTACAAGTTGAAAATTTAGCTTTTAGCTTACAAGATACGGTTTTGTTCGATAAAATCAATTTTACCATCAATAAAGGCGATAAAATTGGCATACTTTGTAATAACCCAACGGCAATTACTTATTTTTACGAAATTTTAAATGGCAATATTCAACCTTCACAAGGCAAATTTGAATGGGGCACTACTATCCAAAAAGCCTATTTACCCGTAGAAAATTCACAATTTTTTAAAGAAGATTTAAACTTAATGGACTGGCTACGGCAATTTGCTCCCAGCCATATTAATGACGTTGACGAACCTTTTTTAAGAGGATTCTTAGGAAAGATGTTGTTTTCGGGCGAAGAAGTCCTTAAAAAAGTGTCTGTATTAAGTGGTGGTGAAAAAGTGCGTTGCATGCTAAGTAGGATGATGCTACAAAATCCTAATGCTATCGTTTTAGACCAACCTACAAATCATTTAGACCTAGAAAGTATTCAAAGTTTTAATGAAGGATGTCAATCGTTCCCCGGCGTTATTTTAATTTCCTCGCACGACCATACTTTTATGCAAACTGTTTGTAATAGAATTATTGAATTAACCCCCAAAGGAAGTATTGATAGGCTCATGAATTTCGATGAATATATTGCAGATAGTAGAGTAAAAGAATTGAGAGCTAGTTATTACGTTTAAAATAGAAATTTACTCCCATTCAATGGTGGCAGGTGGTTTGCTGCTAATATCATATACAACTCTATTGATACCTTTTACTTGATTTATGATTGTGTTGGACACTTCTTTAAGAAACCAGTAAGGTAGTTCAGCCCAATCTGCCGTCATGCCATCACGCGATGTTACAGCTCGTAATGCTACAGTTTTTTCATAAGTTCTTTCATCGCCCATAACGCCCACGGTTTGATGGGGTAAAAGCATCACACCGGCTTGCCAAACACTGGCATATAAATGATGTTTCTTTAATAAATCAATAAAAATGGCATCAGCATCCTGAAGCATGGCAATTTTATCAGGTGTGATGTCGCCAATAATTCTAATAGCTAACCCAGGACCCGGAAATGGATGCCGATATAAAAATTCATCTGGAATACCAAGTTCATGCCCTAATTTTCGTACTTCATCTTTAAATAAAAGTCTGAGAGGTTCAACGAGTTTTAAAGCCATGTCTTTGGGTAAGCCACCTACATTATGGTGCGATTTGATAGTATGGGCTAAACCATTGATATTATTGCTTTCTATAACATCGGGATAGATGGTACCTTGCCCTAAAAATGATACTCTTGGATATTGTTTGGCTTGTTCATTAAAAACCTCAATAAATAAATTGCCTATAATTTTACGTTTAGTTTCAGGGTCGAAAACGCCTTTTAATTTATCATAAAAAACTTGTTTTTTGTCTATGCCTTGAACATTCAAATTCAAGCGTTTATAGAGTTCAATAACGTTTTCAAATTCATGTTTGCGTAATAAGCCATTATCAATAAAAAAACAATGGAGGCGATTACCAATGGCTTTTTGAATTATTGTTGCTGTAACCGTACTATCAACGCCGCCGCTCAGTGCCATCAGAACTTCTTGATCACCTGTTACAGAATTTCTAACACCATTAATAAATGAATCACGTTCAGACGCCATCGTAAAATCGCCCGCTAAGTGGGCAATATGAAACACAAAGTTTTTAAGAATTTGTTTTCCATATTCAGAATGAAAGACCTCGGGGTGAAATTGTAAGCCGATGACGGTATCGTGGCTATGGATAGAACCAGCAAAAGCAGCGATGGAAATGGATTCGGTGCGCGCCAAAATTTGTAAACTTGGGGGTAGGCTTTGTATGGTATCACTATGACTCATCCAAACTTCAGATTCTTTAGGAATATCTGTTAATAAAGGATGATCTGTAAGAATATTTAAATACACCCGCCCATATTCTCTTTTAGCACTTTTAGAAACCAAGCCACCGTGATTGTGCACAAGCCATTGAGCCCCAAAACAGATGCCCAAAATAGGTATATGTTTAGGAATGTCTTTTAAACAAAATCCTTGAACGATGTCATCTTTAACGCTGGCTGGTGAGCCACTTAAAATAATAGCTTTTATAAATTTTGGAATTATAAATGGCTTGTTAAATGGCACAATTTCGCAAAAAACATTTAAATCGCGAATGTTTCTAGCAATAAGTTGAGTAAATTGACTACCAAAATCTATAATTAATATTGAATCGTACATAAAAAATGCAAAGATACTATAGATTTTTGAACATTTTTATTTTTTTTTTGGATAAATAAAAAATAATTATTACCTTTGCAAAAAAATTCGATATGATAGCTATTGTAAAAATTGCCGGTCAGCAATTCAAAGTAACCGAAGGCACTCAACTTTATGTTCCGCATTTAAACACGGAGCAACAAGAGATTGAATTGTCGGATGTATTATTATTAGACCATAATGGTACATTAACTGTAAATCCCAAATCTTGCATCATCAAAGCCGAAGTTTTGGCTGAATCTGTTCAAGCTGAAAAAGTAATCGCTTTTAAAATGAAAAGACGTAAAGGATTTAGAAAGAAACATGGTCATAGAACTGTGTTTACAAAAATTAAAATTATTGGTTTAGCTTAAAATTGAAAATATGGCACATAAAAAAGGTGAAGGTAGTGTAAAGAATGGTCGGGACTCAAATAGTAAACGGCTTGGTGTAAAAATTTATGGTGGACAACCCGCTATAGCTGGTAATATTATAGTTCGTCAACGCGGCACTGTATATTTTGCCGGCGAAAATGTTGGTGTAGGTAAAGATTTTACTTTATTTGCCAAAATTGCAGGTTTGGTTCATTATAAAAAAACACGAAACGACAAAAATATTGTTTCGGTAATATAATCTATTGCCCGATAGTATAATGGTAGTACAACAGATTTTGGTTCTGTTTGTCTTGGTTCGAATCCAGGTCGGGCAACTTTGAAATTTTTGAAATTTTTAGTTTTACAAAATAAATTTTACAAATTAATCTATAAAATAATGAAAAAAAGTTGTAAACAGTTAGCTATACTATTCATTGTATTAATTTTTATTGTTATTGGGTATTCTTGTGTAAATAGTTCAAATCAATCAGCACCTTCTACAGTTATGATTGCCGATACCTCTATTGAACAAGGTAAATACTTAGTTCAAATATTGGGATGTAACGATTGTCATGCACCTAAAATTTTGGTTAATGGGATTCCTACGATAGACCAAGACAAACTTTTAGCTGGATATATTGCTAATACGCCACTACCTAAATTTGATAAAAAACTTGTTAAAGAGGGTATTTTACAATTTAATTTAGATGGAACAGCCGCTTTTGGACCCTGGGGTACGTCTTTTGGTGCCAACCTTACTCCCGATGAAACTGGAATTGGTAATTGGAGCTATGAACAATTTAAGAAAGCCCTCACTCAAGGAAAAAATAAAGGTTTAGAGTCTGGTAGAACCTTATTACCACCTATGCCTTGGCCTAATTTTTCAATTATGAAAGACCATGATATTAAAGCCATTTTTAACTATTTAAAAAGTATCAAACCCGTTGATAATGTGGTGCCGCCACCCATACCTCTATAAATTAATTTAAGTCTTACAACCACAATCATTCAAGATCGAAAATAAATGAACAATAATAAAATTGTCAAAATTTCGGCTTTTAAAAGAACAGTTTATACCGAGATAACCATTGAAGCACCTATTGAAATGGTATGGCAAGAGTTGACAAATTTTAAATTAATGTCAACTTGGAGCCATTCTTTACAAAATATTGAAGGCGAATTATTAAAAGATGCTAACATCATGCTTTATTTTAAAGATGATTTTGGTTTTGTTCATCAATACAAGCGGACTTTAATTCATTTTGAAACGGGAAAAATGTTTGGCTGGAGTGGCGTGTTTTTTTGTGGTATGTGGGATAATCATAAGTATCAACTTGTTAAATTGGATTCCAATGTAACAAAACTGATACAAACCGATGAAGTAAATGGATGGGCTACTTTTTTATTAGGATATTATTTTAGTCATTTTTTTCTTAGAAGTTATACAAAATTTAATAAGATGCTTAAAGCTCGCATTGAAAAAAAAGAAATTAATTAATCTATAACAAAAAATATTTATCTTTGCCTTGAAATTTGAAAATTATTTACAGGGTTCAGATGATTTTTAAATTTTAATATTATATCAATTTGTTTTTTAGAACCCGCTTAAATTTAATAACTTATGAAAT
>JASGCT010000037.1 GCA_030053915.1 Alphaproteobacteria bacterium | reverse complement strand
AATATGCGATTTTATTAAATTATTTAAAATTAATTTTGTAGTTTTGCAAAGAACCCCCAAATTAATATTCACCCAAATTTTTAATTATGAAGTTTTGTAAATATTTATTATCTTTCATACTTTGGCAGTTTTTTTACTATTTTGGCAACGCACAAATGTCAGCAAATATTAATAATATTAATAAAGTTGTTTTTAAATATGGGGATACTTTAAAAATAGTGGGGTCGAATATACAGAAGATTGATATTGATAATATTAAGGGGAATAATAGAGTAAGTTTAAACAAAATAAATACTATCAGTTTTACTGGAAATGGTATTGATAGCAACTATCAATTTATAATTCCTCAAAACTTAAAACCCGATGTGTATAGGCTTTATGCCATTAATTATAGGGGAGATTCATTAAATCAGGTTCGTCTAATCAGGGTTTCTAATAATTATGATAGTTTAGGGGTTATTGGTTTTGGAGATAATTTAAGTGGTCAATTAAATATTTCTTCTGGCTTGCCTATTATATTACAAATGGCAACAGGTTATTATTATTCGTTGGCTTTAAAGGAAGACGGTACTGTGGCTGTTTGGGGATTTAACGATAATAATGTATTAAATATACCCAATAATTTAAACAAAGTGGTATCTATTTCTGCAGGGGGTGGGAATGCTTTAGCTTTAAAATGGGATGGAACTGTAGTGGTTTGGGGATATGACAGTACTTACGCTGCTACAATTCCAACTAATTTAGATAGTATTGTTCAGGTGTCAGCAGGTTTAGGTCATTCATTAGCTTTAAAATCAAATGGGACTGTTATTGCTTGGGGAAACAATGATTTTGGACAAACAAATGTCCCGCCAGGCTTAATTAATATTAGAGAAGTTACTGCTGGATTTGGATTTTCTATGGCATTAACAATTAACGGGTCGATTGTATTTTGGGGAAGACAATATGACGGAATAAATAATATTCCCGAAAATTCAAATTATATTAAAGTCGTGGCGGGTTTATCTCATGCAGTGGGTTTAAAATCGGATGGTACAGTCAGAGCATGGGGTTATAATGTGTCACAGCAAACCAATGTTCCTTTAAATGTAACTAATGTGGTTGAAATTGCGGCTGGACAAAGCTTTTCATTAGCTTTAAAAGCTGATGGAAGTATCATTCCTTGGGGCGCTAAATATCCACCGAATTTAAATAATGTAGAGATGATTACTAGTGGGTGTTATTCTGAGTTTGGTTTTGCTTTTCAGAAAATTTCTGTTCAAACGACAACAACTTCAGGTGGCGTTATATCGCCAACAGTTTATGTTAAAAACGGCGATTCGCCTCGTATTAATTTTTTTCCCAATCCGGGATTTTATCTTCAATCTGTGAGAATCAATGGTGTCGATAATTTTAAATATTTAGATTCTACTGGATATACGTTTAATAATATAAAATCAACCCAGTCAATAGACGTTTCTTTTACGAATCAAAAAATACAAAAAATACGTAGTACTAATAAATCTATATTAAATATTGGCGATACATTAATTGTCACGGGCAGCTTAATAGATAGCTTGATTTTAAAAAACAAAAATACTATTATTATCTTAAATTCGGTTAAAAAAATTGCTTTGAACGACATCGATACTCAGTATTATTTTGTAATATCTGCAGCGATTTTAGACGGAATTTATAGTGTGCAGGGAAAACGTGGTTTAGATTTTACATCGAATATACTATTAATAAATATTTATACTTTTAATAAACAGAATGATAGTGTTGGTGTTGTTGGGTTTGGAAACAATTCTACAAATGCAGCAACAGTGCCAGTTGGTTTAACTGATCTTGTACAAATGTCAACTGGATTTCTGTTCACATTAGCTTTAAAATCTGATGGTACTGTTAGAGGATGGGGCAGTAACCCTCAAGGTTTTATCTCAATACCTGCTAATCTTAATAATGTAATTCAAATTTCAGCAGGATATTATCATGGTGTAGCTTTAAAAAAAGATGGTACAGTTATAGCGTGGGGCGATAATACTCAAAATCAAACATCAATACCTTTAGACCTTAATAATGTAGTACAAATTGTAGCTGGAAGTAACCATAATTTAGCATTAAAATCGGATGGTACTGTTGTGGGTTGGGGTAGTAATAGTAATGGACAAATTGATATTCCGGTGGGTTTAAGTAATGTGAAGCAAATAACTGCTGGATTCTTTGTTTCGTATGCATTAAAAGCAGATGGAACTATTGTAGCTTGGGGTAATATAAGTTTAAATCCAATAAACATTCCAAGTGGTTTAAATAATGTCATACAATTAACATCAGGACTTATGCATAATTTAGCATTAAAATCGGATGGCACAGTAGTTGGTTGGGGAAACAATGATTATGGGCAAATAGATATTCCTAATAATTTAAATGCTGTTACCGAGATTGTAGCTGGTCAAAATTTTTCATTAGCGCTTACTTCAGATAGCAATCTTTGGGCATGGGGAAGAAATATAAATGGCGAAATCAATGTACCATTTTCTTTAAATAAAATTATTAATATTTATAGTGGCTCATCGGCTTTAACGAGCTTTGCATTTAACCGATTGTCCGTTCAAACATCATCTAATTTTGGAGGGACTATTAGTCCTTCTTTCTATTTTAAATTAGGCGATACATTTAGAATAACATTTGCTCCAGATGCAGGTTATTTAGTAGATTCCCTATTTATTAATAATAGTTATAATCGGGATTCTACCAAAGGCTTTACATTTAAAAACACGATGCAATATCAAAATGTTCGTGTGGTTTTTAAATTAAAAACATTTACAGTTAATGCCACTTCTGGAAGTAATGGTATCATTAGTTCTCAAGGAAATTCTATTGTAAATTATGGTTCGAGTTTAAGGTATGTTTTCAGCCCGAATATTGGTTACATAATCGATAGCGTTGTTATTAATGGTATTAGAAAAGTTGATTCAGTTTCCAGCTATACATTTGAAAATATTCGTGGTGATTCAAGCATCCGAATAGTTTTTAAAATTAAAACTTTTATCATCAATGCCCAAGCTGGTGATGGTGGAATTATCGCGCCACAAGGCGATATAATTGTCAACTACGACTCTAGCGTATATTTTAAAATATTGCCTAACCTGCATTATAAAATTGATAGTGTGGTTGTAAATGATACCTTTGTTCCACCCACCAATTATTTTTTATTTGATAGTGTGAGATCGCATCAAAAAATAAGAGTTTATTTTAAAATGTTACCAAATTATCCTTTCATTTCAAATGCAACAAATGGAACTATTAGTATGCCTCAATTTGTAGATAGTGGGTTCAATTTTAGAGTTACCTACAGTCCGAATGAAGGCTATGAAATTGATAGTATATTTATAAATAATATCTTGCATAATAACGATTCTGTAATGGGTTATACTTTTTATAATATTCGTGGCGACTCTTCAATCCGTGTGGTATATAAAATGAAACGTTTTAAAATATCAGCAAATAGTGGTGCGGGTGGAAACATAGTGCCTCGAGGAGATACCATGCTAAATTATAACCAATCAATCCAATATACCATAACGGCTTTAGATACTTTTATTATTGATAGTATTTTTGTTAATAATAATTTAGAATATTATTATAGCAATGGCAAGCAAGCTGGTGAAAAAATGACGACATATAACATTACCAATATTAAGGATAGTGGAAGCATACGTGTTGTTTTTAGAAAAGTAATAGCTAGTAGTGCACCACGAATTGTTGAAATACTACCTGGAAATTCTGAAGTTGAAATATTTATTGACACGCCCTTATATTGGAATGGCGGAAACATTGTTAGTTATAAAGTCCGTTCTATAAAAGGCGGTATTGAAGTGATTCAAAATAAAAATCGTTTTACTATTTTTGGCTTAGAAAATGACACTTTTTATCAATTTTATGTAACAGCCATCAATGAATATGGACAAGAGTCTATTTCATCCGATACCAGTTTACCTTTACAACCCAATATGCGTTTAAAGATTGTAAACACCAGTGTTAGTTATGGTCAAATTACAAATTCGATTTCAATAACTAACGGATCAAATTACCAAGTTACATATTTACCAGATGAAGGTTATGAAATTGATAGTATCATTGTAAATGGCGTTAGAAATACAGATTCAACAACTAGTTATACTTTTAAAAATATTCGCGGTGATTCAACAATTAAAGTGGTTTTTAAAATTAAAAAATTTGTAATTCATGTTAACTCAAGCTTCGGAGGACACATGTTACCTCAGACAGACACATCAATAAATTATAACTCGTCCATTCGTATTTTATTTATAGCTGATGATGGTTATGAAGTTGATAGTGTGTTGATTAATGGCTTATTAAAAACAGATTCATTGTTAAGTTATACATTTTATAATGTCCTTGCGGATTCTTCAATTAGAGTCGTCTTTAAAATATTAAAATTTACTGTAACAGCATCGTCTGGAAATCACGGAAATATTAACCCGGCTGGTAGTAATGTAGTTAATTATAACACATCCATTCGTTATTTTTACAATGCTGATATAGGTTACCAATTAGATAGTGTGTTTATAAATGGTATATTCAATAAAGATTCAACAACTAGTTATACTTTTAAAAATATTCGCGGTGATTCAACAATTAAAGTGGTTTTTAAAATTAAAAAATTTGTAATTCATGTTAACTCAAGCTTCGGAGGACACATGTTACCTCAGACAGACACATCAATAAATTATAACTCGTCCATTCGTATTTTATTTATAGCTGATGATGGTTATGAAGTTGATAGTGTGTTGATTAATGGCTTATTAAAAACAGATTCATTGTTAAGTTATACATTTTATAATGTCCTTGCGGATTCTTCAATTAGAGTCGTCTTTAAAATATTAAAATTTACTGTAACAGCATCGTCTGGAAATCACGGAAATATTAACCCGGCTGGTAGTAATGTAGTTAATTATAACACATCCATTCGTTATTTTTACAATGCTGATATAGGTTACCAATTAGATAGTGTGTTTATAAATGGTATATTCAATAAAGATTCAACAACTAGTTATACTTTTAAAAATATTCGCGGTGATTCAACAATAAAAGTAGTATTTAAAATTAAAAAATTTGTAATTACCGCTATTCCTGAAATGGGAGGTGTCATAAGCCCACAAGGTCAAACTACTGTTATTTATAATGCAAGTCTTCAGTATCAATTTGTTCCCAATATTGGTTTTGAGATAGATAGTGTTTTTCTAAATGATACATTTGCAACTAAGAATAATTCTTTAATAATACAAAAAATAATTTCGAACCAAACAATTCGAGCCACATTTAAACCAATTACATATAATATTTATATCCAATTAGGAAGCCATGGAACAATAGAACCCTTTAATAATGGCATTTTAAAAGTAAATTATGGTGATAATATTAATTTTAATATAGTACCAGACCTTGGTTATGAAATTGATAGCTTATTGATAAACAATATAGTAGTTGCGAATGTCTTTACTTATACCTTTATAAATATAACACAAAATAATACCCTTAGAGTAAATTTTAAACCAATCTTACCACCAGTAAATATTATAACGTTAACAACTTCTAATCCTACCTGTCCTAATAGCACTGGATTTGCGACTCTACAAATAACAGATACATCTTTTTATAGTTCATTAGAAATAAAAAATACTATTTCAAACCAAATTAAAACATATAATTTAAAAGCGTTTCTTGTAACCATAAATGACTTAAATGCAGATTCGCTTTATCAAATAACTATTTTAGATAATAAAAATATTTTAGCACCACGACTGTTTCATTTTACTTTATCACAACCCAAACCTATAACTGCTTATAGCACATTGTCTTCAAACAACACGAAGCAACTTTACCTTCAATTGAAGGGAAGTAAATCCTACATTGTTTCTTTGAACGATCAAACTTGGCATACTCAAGACTCTCATTTAAACCTAGTTTTAGCTAATGGTATCAATAAAATTCAAGTAAAGGCTGAAAAGACTTGTTTAGGAATCTATAACGAAACAATTTTAATTCGTGAATCTATATCTTTATATCCGAATCCCGCCAAAGATTTTATTTCATTAAATTTAAATATTAATTACGAACAAGTTAATATAAAAATTGTTTCGATATCGGGACAAGTGGTTTTTGATGAGAACTTTACGGCAACCCATGACCCTCACATAAAAATTAGTGTTAATAATTTTGTTGATGGAATTTATGTTGTACAAATAAAAGGCCAATCTCTTTTTGAAACTATTAATTTTTTGAAATATTAAATGTCTGTATAATTATTTATTATCATAGCATTTTGCTTAATAGAGCTTATATTCATAGAGTTCGTTACAATTAAACAGAAATTTATTATACTTTATAAATTATTGCATATTTTTATTTAAATTTGCATTTTATTAATACATGGAGTACATTAATGATTTTATAGCTGTAGAATTAGCGCAATGTGAACCTGTATCTGAAAGTAATTGTTTGGTTCAAGATTTAGGAAATGCCTATCATTTTATCTATATATTATCAGAAAAAGATTGTTTTTTCGATTTTCCCAATAGTTACAACCGAATTATAATTAGAATCTCCAAAACATATTTTGAAAAATACCAAGAACATTTTGAAATTATTGTTGAAAAACAAAACCTTTGTTGTAATACCCAAGCTAAACTTTACGATATAATCACTTGTACACTTACTGGGTTTTCTAGAAAAATATTTATCGAAAGTGTTGTACTTTATTTAATATTTCAAGTGCAAAAAAATAATCTATTATTTCAAATCAATTGTTCCAGTTGTTCTTTTGTAAATATTGCATTAGACCCAGAAAAAATTCAAACAGCTAAAGACTATATTTTAACAAATTTAGAAGAAAATTTAACGATCCCGATTATTTCAAAATTTATCAAAACGAATCAATGTTATTTAAAAAAAGCATTTAAAGAGGTTGTAGGAATGACAATATTTGATTTTATCCAAGAAAATAGAATGATAAAAGCGCAGTATTTGTTAAACCATACCTCCAAGTCCATTGCTGAAGTAGCTTCTAAAGTAGGTTATGCCTCTGCAAGTAGTTTAAGTCAATCTTATAAAAATTATTTTGGAATTACTCCCAATCAAAGACCAAATATTTCTAATAACTAATATTAAATTACCAATAACTAATATCTTTTAATTTAATTTTAATAAACTTGCACAAATTTTTTTTATGAAGTTATTGGGTATATTGTTAAGTGTTTTTGGGTTTGTTTTATTAAGTTTTTCACAAACCAAGAAAGCCAAAACACACATTAAATTAATTCGCAATCAAGTACATGCGTTTCATGCCGATAGCGAATATATTCAACTTTTTCAATTAGATACTATTTTATTAAATACAAATTATGGGTCTTTATACCGATTAAAAGAAGAAGAAGGGGTTCATATTTTTTCGGGTAAAAAAACTGAAGTCCTTAATTTCAAAGCCATTGATGCCAATTTTGCTAGTAATAATGCCCGTCAAGCTTTGGCTCAAATTCCGGGTTTAACCATCTGGGAAAACGACGGTTCGGGTGTTCAACTTAATATTGCCACCAGAGGGTTAAGCCCTAATAGAAGCTGGGAAATCAATATTTTACAAAATGGCTATAGTATTTCACCCGATATCTTTGGCTACCCCGATAATTACTATTCACCACCGTTTGAAGCAGTTGATAAAATTGAATTGATTAGAGGGGGTGCTGCCTTACAATACGGCAGCCAATTTGGTGGGGTCGTCAATTTTCAATTAAAAAAGATTACTGCCAATAAACCAATAAATTTTGAAACCCAAACAACCTTAGGTGGGTATGGCTTTTTTAATTCATATATCAATTTAAACGGCACTTCAAAAAAATGGAAATATGGTTTATATAACAATTATCGATCTGGTAACGATTGGCGACAAAATAACGAATTTAAAGCCACAAGTTTTCATGGTTTTGTTGAACGTAGGATAGCTAAAAACCATATAATTGGTATTGAATATACCAACGCACAAAATTTGTTACGACAACCAGGTGGGTTAACCGATTTACAATTTTTTCAAAATCCTGAACAATCGCTTCGTGAACGAAATTGGTTTTTTACAAAATGGAATATTTTAAATTTTTATTACGAAGCAAAATTTTCAAAAAGCATCACTTTTGAATCTAAAATGACCTATTTGAATGGCGAACGCTCAAATATCGGCTTTCTAGCTACGCCTAATTATAAAGATAGCATTAATACAAAACTTGGAAACTATAATTATCGTACCGTCAACCGAGATTTTTACAATACTTTTAATACAGACTTTAGATTTTTATATAGTTATAATTTGGGTGGTAATGCCAATAGTTATTTAGCTTTTGGCGGTAAATATTTTTCGGCAAATACCCATCGACAACAAAGAGGCTTGGGTAATCAATTAGCTGATTATAGTAGTAGTATCGTAACCAGTTTATATCCCACCGACCTCGAATTTGGTACTGAAAATATAGCCCTCTATGCCGAAAATAAATTTGGAGTTACGCCTAAATTTTCAATTACACCCGGTTTACGTATAGAACAAATAGCGTCTAATTACGAAGGCCGCTTCGATTTAGATACACTCTACGCTTATACCCTTAATCCAGAAACAAAAAATAGAAACTTTATACTTTTTGGACTTGGTTTAGAATATAAATTTAAAAGTACCCATGTGTATGCCAATGCCTCGCAAGCCTATCGCCCCGCATTGTACGCCGATTTTTTACCAACTACTATTTACGATGAAGTGGACCCTAGTCTAAAAGATTCAAAAGGTTGGAATTTTGACCTTGGGTTTAATGGAAATTATTTTAATAATGCCCTTCATGTGGACCTTAGCTTGTTTACAATTTTATATCAAAATAGAATTGGTACACTGCCTAAATATTTAGACAATGACCCTTCAAATACAACCTATTTATATAAAACAAATTTAGGTACCACATTACATAAAGGTTTAGAACTATCATTTAATATTAATTTTAATAATTTCTTTAGCGTGCCAAAAGACCTAAATGTTATTTTGTTTTCATCGTATGCTTATATTGATGCTCGGTATCAAGATTTTCCAATTTACACCGCTTCAGGCACTGCGCCTAATTCAATCATTTCAGAAACCAATTTAAAAGGCAATAGGGTAGAATATGTACCTCAATATGTACTAAATCTTGGCGTTCATTTCGTTCATAAAATATTTACTTCAACGATACAATCTAAGTGGTCTGACGGTGTATATACCGATGCTAAAAATACTCAAATTCCTAATGCCGCTGGCACAATTGGCTACTTAAATAATTACAATGTAATCGATTTTACAACTAAAGTAAATTTAACACAACATCTAAGTATAAAAGGCACGGTAAACAATTTAACGAATAAAATTTATGCTACCCGTAGAAGTACTGGGTTACCAGGACCCGGCATCATACCTGCGCCCAATAGACAATATTTTATAACTTTAAGCTATTTATTTTAATTTAAAACAATCAATTATTTAAAAATAAAAATACTTTTTTAATAATCACTTCGTTATTAAGTTGTAAATAATGCTCTTAATGTTTTAAAATTATGAATAAAACGTCTTCAAAGTGTTTGGGATTTATTATAATGACTGTTTTATTTTTTGTTAATTGTAATTCTAAACCTGAAGTAGAAATACATAAAGAGAATAATTTACAAAGCTATTTAAGCTTTGAATATCGTAGAGATAAATTTACTGGTGGTATCGTTATGATACCTATTATAACTAAATATGGCGTGTATCGTGTATGGACTAAACGCATCGGTACCAATCATACCAAAAAAGTATTACTACTCCACGGCGGTCCAGGCTCTACCCACGAAATATTTGAATGCTTCGACGGCTATTTCCCTCAAGAACAAATTGAATATATTTATTACGACCAATTAGAATCCTTTTACAGCGATAAACCTAACGATAAAAAACTTTGGACAATACCCAGATTCGTTGATGAAATTGAACAAGTAAGAATCGCCTTAGGATTAAACCAAAAAAACTTTTTTTTATTAGGACATTCTTGGGGAGGCATTTTAGCTTTAGAATATGCTCTAAAATACCAAAAAAATTTAAAAGGACTTATTGTGTGCAATATGATGTCGAGCATACCTCTCTATAATAAATATGCCAAATCAATCATTTCTAAAGATATAAAAGTTACTTTAAATAAATACGATGAAAAAGCAGTTGATAAAATAGATGAAAACCATTACCAGGAGCTGGTTTTAAATAAAATCTATACAGAACATATATTACGAAAACCCATTGAAGATTGGCCAGACCCAATTTTAAGAGCCTTTTCGCATATTAACGACAATATTTATGTGTATTTACAAGGAAATGCCGATGTTGGAATTGAAGGCAAAGCCAAATTAAAAAACTGGGATATACAAAAATTTTTAGCTGAAATCATGGTGCCAACTTTAATCGTAGGTGCCAAATACGATATGATGGACCCAGAACATTTAAAATGGATGAGCCGTGTGGTTCGACACGGAAAATTTTTATTCTGCCCCAACGGAAGCCATTGTCCAATGTACGACGACCAAGAGGTATTTTTTGAAGGCATTATCGATTTTATTAAAAATATTAAATAGTATTTTAAAATAACAAGTTATGAATGAACAACCCAAACAATTCAGTTTAAAAACTCAAAATATTTTTGAAGAAGTGTATCATATTGCTCGTCGCATCCCCTTCGGACGTGTTTGTAGTTATGGGGCAATAGCCAAATCAATTGGCGTTACTAAAAGTGCTAGAATCGTTGGACTCGCCATGAGTTATAGTCATTACGCTGTGCCCCCTGTGCCTGCCCATCGTGTTGTAAATAGCCAAGGTATTTTAACAGGAAAATTTCATTTTAACCCACCAAGTTTAATGAAAAAATTATTACAACACGAAGGTCTAAAAGTAAAAAATAATCAAGTGGTAGATTTTAAAACAAAATTTTGGCAACCTTTAAATTGATATCGCTATTTTAAAATGTAAACGACATGAATATTTTCTTAAAAAAAAACAAAAAATTAGGTATCGTCTTAGGTATCTATTTTATAATATGTATTGCTATACTTTACTTTCTAAACAACCTGCCCGACACTGTAGTTAATTATATTATTCATAAAAGTATTGCAAAAAATCAGGCTTGGAAAAAACATGTTTTTAAAGAAGACGCACTTTATGTTATAACAACAGGTACAGGCGAACCAATGCCAGATATCAACAGAAGTGAAGCGCAAACCATTGTAGTTGCTGGAAATCAAGTGTTAGTCTTTGATGTTGGACCCGGAAGTACTCACAAACTAGAAATATCACCAATTAATATAGGAACCACTAGTGCCTTATTTATGACACACTACCATTCCGACCATATTGGAGGATTAGGTGAATTTATGCTGAAACGTTGGGCTAACGGTAGTTCTCAAAAACCGTTACCTATTTTTGGACCCGAAGGACTTGAAGAAGTTGTTAACGGATTTGAAGCCGCTTACCAGCTTGATAAAGGTTATAGAATTGCCGTTCATGGTGAAAAAATGCTCCCATTAAAAGGGTTTGGTGCCGAATCACATAGTTTCGATTTAGGAACAGACCTCAAATCTAAAAAAACAATTTATACCAAAAATGGTGTCGAGGTTATTGCTTTTAATGTTAATCATCTGCCCGTCTATCCTGCCGTTGGCTACAGAGTGCATTACAAAGGAAGAAGCGTAGTAATTACAGGCGATACCAAATATACAGAAAGTTTAATAGAACATTCCCAAAATGCTGATCTGTTAATTAGCGAAGCGCTAAATAGAAAATTTGCATCCATGCTAGCTGATGCCGCTAAAAATACCAATACCAATATTTCAAAAATAGCTAATGACATAGAAAAATATCATATAAGCCCCCAAGAAGTTGCTCAACTAGCAAACAAAGCAAATATTCAACAAGTTGTCATTACCCATATTTTACCCCCAGTGCCAACAAAACTCCTGGAAAGACCTTTTTTAAAAGAAGCACGCCAATTTTTTAAAGGAAATATTTATATGGCACACGACGGCACTTTAATTACATTACACTTAAATTCTCGAAAAATTACTATCAAAGAATTATTAAATTAAAGATATGACTAATAAAACTACTTATATTAAAGCAATACTAATAGTTTTTGGTCTGCTGTTATTAAGCAGAATCATAGCGTTCTCAGCTCGAAATGTAGATCTTGTAACAATAATATCAACAATTGTAGAATTGCTATTTTTTATTTGGGGGTTGGTTTTAATTACCAAAAAATAAAAGTAGTTGACCCAGAAAAAGTTTTGTTAAAATCTTTAAATGTAGTAACTAAAGACCATTTTTATCATAATGGGGCTAATCTTGAAAATAGACGAACCGTTGTAGAAGCCTTAGTCTGTAATTTCGATACCCATCGTTTTGAACAACATAATCACGGTTTAAAAGAAAAAACAAAACTCGAACAACTTGAGTTTGAATGGTAAAATTAAAACAATAGGTAAGATTTCTTTTTTGATGTTGATATTAGTTTTTAAGATAAAATCCCCATTTTATATCTTTTAATATATGGTGGTTATAAAAATATTTTTTGGTTTAGTAATAATTTTAATAAAAATTATTGTAAATTTGCAAAAAATATTATGAAACAAGTTAGTATATTTGTTGACGATGAAAAAGTGAATCAATTTATAGAATTAGTTAATAATATAACCTACATTAAAAAATTTATAGTTGTAGATACTAACTCTTGTTTAAATGAAAATATTGATAACATCAAACAGGGTTTTAAGGAGTTAAATCTTATAAAAAAAGGTAAGTTGAAGTCTAAATCAGTCAAAGACTTTTTAAATGAAATATCAAGTTGAACTTACGCTCAATTTTATTAAAGAAGCCAAAATTTTATGCAAAAAATATAATTCTTTAAAACAAGAACTTGAATTTTTTTTACTGAATTAGAAACCCAACCTAATTTGGGCATATTTATTGGAAACAATGTTTATAAAATTAGATTATCAATTGCTTCAAAGGGGAAGGGTAAATCTGGCGGTGCAAGAATAATTTCATATTTTAAAGTTGAAAATAACATTGTTTATTTGTTGTCAATTTATTCAAAAGGGGCTATTGACAATATTAGCAATGCTCAAATTTTAAAAATGATGAAAGAAATTAGCTCGTAATGTTGCCTTTATAAAAGATATATCCACTTTGGCTTTAAAAATCAATTAAAAATAAGGAAAATAAAAAACTAAAATTGTACACACTAGACCAAATTAAAAATAAGGATATTGGTTTAATAGGAACAGAATTAAGAGATAAATTCGAGTATGAATTAAGAATGGACATTATCAGCGAATTGTTTAAAAAAGCTCGATTAGAGAGACACTTGACCCAAGAAGAATTAGGAAAACTAATAGGTGTGCAAAAATCTCAAATATCAAAATTGGAAAATAATGCAAATAGTGCTACAATTGATACCATTGTCTATTTAATTTTCTGGCAAAATTACACTTTTTTTCAATGCAACCCCATTTTTCTCAAAAATCCCTCAAAATTTCATAAAATTTTAGCCCCTAAATACAACTTTTTTAACTAAAAAAATATTTTTTTAAATTTTTTTTGGAAAATTAGAAAAATTTTTCTTACCTTTGCCGTTCAAAATAAAATTGGGAGTGTTTTGATGACACGTTCTACCAAATAAAAAATGAAACTATGGCAAAAGAAATCTCAGCAATTGTAAAATTGCAAGCAAAAGGAGGGCAAGCAAATCCAGCCCCACCTATCGGACCAGCACTCGGCTCTAAAGGCGTCAATATCATGGAGTTTTGTAAACAATTCAACGCCCGTACCCAAGATAAAATGGGTAAGGTTTGTCCCGTAACACTTACCGTGTACACCGACAAATCCTTCGACTTTGTTATCAAAACAGCACCCGCCTCCATACAACTTATGGAAGCCGCTAAAATCCAAAAAGGCTCCAAAGAAAGCAACCGCGTTAAAGTTGGCAAAGTTACCATGAGCGACATCGAAAAAATCGCCCAAGATAAACTTCCCGACCTCAACTGCTTCTCACTCGAAAAAGCCATGAGCATGGTCAAAGGTACAGCCCGTAGCCTCGGATTAACCGTTGAAGCTTAAACCACATTTTTAAAAAATCATCAAAGTTATAATTATGCGTATTACTAAAAAAAGAAAGCAAGCCCTTTCAAAAATTGACGATAAAAAACTCTACACACTCAAAGAATCCTCACAACTTATTAAAGATATTAATTGTACCAAATTCGATAGCTCCGTAGATGTTCATATCCGTCTAGGTGTCGACCCCAAAAAAGCTGATCAACAAGTTCGTGGCACAGTAACCTTGCCCCATGGTACCGGTAAAACTAAAAAAGTACTCGTACTTTGCCCACCAGATAAAGAAGCCGAAGCTACGGCCGCAGGCGCCGATTTTGTTGGACTCGACGAATATATCGCTAAAATAGAAGGCGGCTGGTTAGATATCGATGTCATCATTTCTACCCCTTCTGTAATGCCTAAAATTGGTAAACTCGGTAAAATATTAGGTCCCAGAAACCTCATGCCTAACCCTAAAACTGGCACAGTAACCAACGACGTAGCCAATGCTATTAAAGAAGTAAAAGGCGGTAAAATAGCCTTTAAAGTTGACAAAAACGGCATCATCCACGCCTCAGTCGGCAGAGTCTCCTTTAAACCAGAAATGATTTTTGATAATTGCCACGAATTTATCAACGCTATCGTAAAATTAAAACCCGCAACGTCTAAAGGTATTTATCTAAAAAGTATCAATATCGCCTCTACCATGAGCCCAAGCATTTCAATTGAACCAAAATTTTAAATTAACACGTTATGAATAAAGAACAAAAAAGCGAAATAATAAAAACCCTAAAAGCCAAATTTGAACAAAGTTCAAGCTTTTATATTACTGATACCGAAACCCTCTCGGTTGAAGATATTAATACTATCAGACGAGAATGCTTTAAAAATCAAATTGAAATGAAGGTAGCTAAAAACACCCTCATCAAAAAAGCCTTAGAACAAATTGACGCTGATAAATATAAAGATATTATTAATTCTTTACATTATGTAACCGCTTTGTTATTTACTGCCGACCCCAAAAGCCCAGCCACCCTCCTTAAAAATTTTAGAGCCAAAAAAAATGGTAAAAAACCTGCTCTAAAAGCCGCCTATATCAATGGAGAAATTTATTTAGGAGACGATTCCCTGATACCTTTAACCAAAATCAAAACTAAAAATGAACTTTTAGGCGAAGTAATCGGTTTATTACAATCTCCAGCCAAACGCGTACTTGCAGGCTTATTACACCATCACGAAAAAACAAACGAAACAATAAACGAAACAATAAACGAAACAACAAATTAAAATAAACAATTTTTTATAACTTCCGCTGGAGTTAAAATTACGATGAAGGCGGGTAAAAATTAAACTATGGCAGATATAAAAGCAATCGCAGAAACCTTGGTGAACTTAACAGTAAAAGAAGTTCAAGAGCTAGCAGACGTGTTAAAAACACAATATGGCATCGAGCCAGCTGCAGCCGCAGTAGTAGTAAGTAACGACAACGCAGGTGGCGCCGCCGCCGTTGAAGAAAAAACATCTTTCGATGTAATTCTTAAAGAATCCGGTCCTAATAAACTAAACGTAGTAAAACTCGTTAAAGAAATTACCGGATTAGGATTAAAAGAATCTAAAGAACTCGTTGATGGTGTTCCTAAACCCGTTAAAGAAGGCATTTCTAAAGCTGATGCCGAAAACATTGTTGCCAAGCTTAAAGAAACCGGTGCTGTATTAGAAATTAAATAAAGCGTAGTTGAAAAACTATACTTTATTACAAATTACCTTGTTGAATAAATGTATTATGCCAAACATATTACATTTTAAGTCTTATTCTATTTTGAAAAGCTCAAGATAGTTTATTTTAAAAAAAAAATTGAAATAGTTCTATGTTACAACATCAAACAAAAAGCAGCCACAGAGAGAGTTTTGGGAGTTCTAAAAATGTTGAATTCGGTGCCGATTTATTGGAAATTCAATTGAAATCTTTTAAAGAATTTTTTCAAATTGAAACAACGCCCGACAAAAGGGCTGAAGAAGGCTTATATGCTGTTTTTCAAGAAAATTTTCCTATAACCGATTCAAGAAATATTTATTTATTAGAATTTTTAGATTATATCATCGACCCACCACGTTATAGCATACCAGAATGTATTGAACGTGGTTTATCTTACGCCGTTTCTCTAAAAGCCAAGTTAAGACTCATTTGTAATGATGATGAACATATTGATTTCCAACCCACCGAACAATATGTTTACTTAGGTAATTTACCCTATATGACCCCCAGAGGTACTTTTATTATTAATGGCGCCGAAAGGGTCGTGGTTTCACAGCTACATCGCTCACCAGGTGTGTTTTTTGGACAATCAACCCACCCCAATGGACAAAAAATTTATTCCGCCCGAGTAATCCCATTTAAAGGCGCTTGGATGGAATTTGCTACCGATATCAATAACGTATTATACGCTTATATCGACCGCAAAAAAAAGTTTCCAGTTACTACTTTATTAAGAGCCATTGGCTTTGAATCCGACAAACAAATTCTTGAACTTTTTGGCATGGCAGAAGAAATCAAAGCAGATAAAAAATCTCTAACCCTAAACATCGGTAAAAAACTGGCTAACAGAGTGTTAAAAACTTGGAACGAAGATTTTGTTGACAGCGAATCAGGCGAAATCTCAACCATTGAAAGAACCGAAACAATCCTAGAACGTGATACCGAAATTTCTGAAGAAAATATCAAAATAATTCTTAACCTCGCCGTAGATAACGTCTTCATTCAAAAAGAAGAAGCCGGAACCGAATTTTCTATTATTTATAACACACTTCATAAAGATACATCTAATAATGAAGTAGAGGCTGTTCAGTATATTTATAGACAATTAAGAGGCACAGATGCACCAGATGATGATACCGCCAAAGGCATTATCGATAAATTATTTTTCTCTGATAAAAGATACGACTTAGGAGAAGTTGGACGCTTTAAAATTAATGATAAATTAAACTTAAGCTCAGACGAAAATAAAAGAGTCCTTTCTAAAACCGATATCATAGAAATTATAAAATATTTAATTAGATTAACAAACAATAATGCTGAAATTGATGATATAGACCATTTAAGCAATCGTAGAGTTAGAACCGTTGGCGAACAACTTTCACAACAATTTTCTTCTGGTTTGTTACGTATGGCAAGAACCATTCGCGAACGTATGAACGTGCGGGATAATGAAGTGTTTTTACCTACCGATTTAGTCAATGCTAAAACACTAACTTCTGTCATAAATTCATTTTTTGGTACATCACAATTATCACAATTTTTAGACCAAACCAACCCACTAAGCGAACTAACCCATAAAAGAAGAATCTCAGCACTTGGACCTGGTGGTTTAAGTCGTGAACGCGCTGGCTTTGAAGTTCGAGACGTACATTATTCGCACTATGGTCGTTTATGTCCTATTGAAACCCCAGAAGGTCCCAATATCGGACTTATCAGCACTCTCTGTGTTCATGCTAAAATAAATAGCAAAGGTTTTATTGAAACACCTTATTATAAAGTGAACCAAGGTAAAGTAGATAAAAAAAATAAAACATATTTAAGCGCCGCCGACGAAGAAGGCAGAATCATTGCACAAAATAATGTGGATTTAGATGAACACAACCAAATTAAAGATAATGCTGTAATTGTAAGAGAAACTGGTGAGTTCCCTTTTAAAAATCCTAACGACGTTAATTATGTTGACGTAGCTCCAAATCAAATTATGGGACTTAGTGCCTCTTTAATTCCTTTTCTAGAACATAATGACGCCAACCGAGCCTTGATGGGTTCTAATATGCAACGTCAAGCTGTGCCACTTGTAAGACTAGAAGCACCTATTGTAGGAACCGGATATGAAGCTAAAGCCGCACGAGACGCTCGAATTCAACTGCACGCCGAAGGAAAAGGTGAAGTAGTTTATGTTGATGCAAATACTATTAAAATAAAATATGAACGGTCTGAAATGGAAAAAGCTATAAGTTTTAGCGAAGACATTTTTACCTATAATATTACTAAATTTATTAAAACAAACCAAGCCACGTGCATTAATTTAAAACCTTGTGTGGTTGTTGGTCAAAAAGTGAACGCAGGTGATTTTTTAACCGAAGGCTATGCCACTAAAGACGGCGAATTAGCCTTAGGTAGAAACTTATTGGTGTCGTTTATGCCTTGGAAAGGATATAATTTTGAAGACGCTATTGTAATTAATGAAAGGGTAGTACGCGAAGATTTATTTACATCAATACATATTGATGACTACGAATTAGATGTAAGAGATACAAAATTAGGCGAAGAAGAACTAACCAACGATATTCCTAATATTTCGGAAGACCAAACAAAAAATTTAGATAATGAAGGGATTATTAGAGTTGGGTCGATAGTTCGTGAAGGCGACATTCTTATTGGTAAAATTACACCTAAAGGCGAATCAGATCCAACCCCTGAAGAAAAACTTTTAAGAGCCATTTTTGGCGATAAAGCTGGCGATGCAAAAGATGCCTCGTTAAGAGCACCAAGTGGCACAGAGGGCACAATTATTAACACCAAATTATTCCAAAGAACTAAAAAAGATAAAGCTGCTAAAATTAAAGAAAAAACTCTCCTGGATGTTATCGAAAAAAAGTTTAATAAAGATTCCGAAGATGCTAAAAAACTCTTAGAAAAGAAACTTTTGATGCTGTTAGATGGTAAAACCTCAGCCGGCGTAACAGATAAATACAACGAAACTAAAATTGCCAAAGGTGCAAAGTTTACTGCAAAATCTTTTCAAAATTTAAATTATTTAGAAATCAATAATTTAGGCTGGACAACCGAAAAAGACCTGAACCAAACTATTAATCTTTTATTGCATAATTATAGTATTAAGTATAATGAAATTTATGCCCGTTACCGCAGAGAAAAATTCAATATTAGTATTGGCGATGAATTACCTACAGGCGTTATTAAATTAGCTAAGGTATTTATTGCAGTAAAACGAAAACTTAAAGTGGGCGATAAAATGGCAGGAAGGCACGGAAATAAGGGAATTGTTGCCAAAATTGTTCGTGCCGAAGATATGCCTTTTCTAGAAAATGGACAAGCCGTTGATATTGTTTTAAATCCTCTCGGTGTGCCTTCAAGAATGAACTTAGGTCAAATATATGAAACAGTTTTAGGTTGGGTAGGTAAAAATTTAGGTACAAAATTTGCCACACCAATTTTTAACGGAGCAAAACCAGAAGAAATTGAAAATCTCTGTTCTAAAGCTGGTATTCCACTTAATGGTCATACTTACTTATACGATGGTGAAACTGGTGAAAGATTTCACCAAAAAGCTACAGTAGGTATTATTTATATGATTAAATTACACCACATGGTTGATGATAAAATGCACGCGCGTTCTATAGGACCGTATAGCCTAATAACCCAACAACCTCTTGGTGGTAAAGCCCAGTTTGGTGGTCAACGATTTGGTGAAATGGAGGTGTGGGCACTTGAAGCCTACGGCGCCTCTAATATTCTTCAGGAATTATTAACTATTAAGTCAGACGATATTATAGGACGAAGTAAAACCTATGATGCCATTGTTAAAGGCGATAATATTCCCAAACCTGGAATTCCAGAATCTTTTAACGTCCTCGTACATGAATTAAGAGGTCTCGGATTAGATTTAAAGTTTGAATAATTTTTTTCATTAAATAATAATAATATATGGCTTATAAAATAGATAAATATCAAAAAGCAAATTTCACTAGCATAACGATCAGTCTCGCATCCCCAGATAAAATTTTAGAAAAAAGTTTTGGCGAAGTATTAAAACCAGAAACAATAAATTACCGTTCTTTAAAACCAGAAAAAGACGGATTGTTTTGTGAGAAAATTTTTGGTCCAGTTAAAGATTACGAATGCGCTTGTGGCAAATATAAAAGAATTCGCTATAAAGGGATCGTGTGCGACCGTTGCGGCGTTGAAGTTACCGAAAAAAAAGTGCGTCGTGAAAGAACAGGTCATATTAAACTTGTTATTCCTATTGTTCATATTTGGTATTTTAAAAGTTTACCTAATAAAATTGGCTACCTTTTAGGCTTAAGTTCAAAAAAAATTGAAGCCATCGTTTATTACGAACGCTATGTTATTATTCAACCAGGAATCAAAGATGATGTAAAAGTGGGTGATATTCTTTCAGAAGAAGAATATTTAGAAATTACCGAAAATCTTCCAAAAGAAAACCATCTTTTACACGATGAAGACCCTAATAAGTTTATTGCTAAAATGGGCGCAGAAGCCATACAAGACTTGTTAATTCGTTTAAATTTAGATGAATTAAGTTATGAACTACGACATAATGCGTCTAACGAAAATTCTCAAAATAAAAAAGCCGAAGCGTTAAAGAGATTGAGTGTCGTTGAAGCATTTAGAGAATCTAAAGTTAATTGTGATAACAAACCCGAATGGATGATTTTAAATTATTTATCGGTAATTCCACCCGATTTAAGACCTTTAGTGCCTCTAGATGGCGGTAGGTTTGCTAGTGCCGATTTAAATGATTTATATCGTAGAGTTATAATAAGAAATGCGCGACTAAAAAAATTAATTGATATCAAAGCCCCCGAAGTTATTATGCGTAACGAAAAACGTATGCTTCAAGAGGCTGTAGATTCTTTATTAGATAATAGTCGTAAATCAAACGCAGTAAAATCAGACGGTGGACGAAAATTAAAATCTTTATCTGATGTTTTAAAAGGAAAACAAGGTCGGTTTCGTCAAAATTTATTAGGAAAAAGAGTAGATTATTCTGGACGTTCGGTTATTGTGGTTGGTCCCGAACTTAAAATGCACGAATGCGGTCTTCCAAAAGATATGGCAGCCGAACTGTTTAAACCATTTATTATTCAAAAATTACTAGAACGAGGTATTGTTAAAACTGTAAAATCTGGTAAAAAACTCGTTGAAAAAAAAGAAGCCGTAGTTTGGGATATTTTAGAAAATATCTTAAAAGGACACCCTATTTTATTAAACCGTGCCCCAACACTACACCGCTTATCTATTCAAGCTTTTCAACCCAAACTTGTTGAAGGAAAAGCCATTCAATTACACCCTTTAGTAACAACAGCCTTTAATGCCGACTTTGATGGCGATCAAATGGCTGTTCACGTACCATTAAGTTATGCATCTATTTTAGAAGCCCAACTTTTAATGTTAGCCTCGCATAATATTCTTAACCCTCAAAACGGAACGCCGATAACTTTACCCTCACAAGATATGGTTTTAGGATTATATTATATTTCTAAAATTAAACGTAGCTCAGATACTGAAAAAGTTAAAGGTGAAGGTAAAACCTTTTATGGCATGCAAGAAGTTATTATAGCCTATAATGAAAGACAAGTAGATTTACACGCTTCTATACATGTTAAGGTACGGATTAAAGACCAAGACAATACATTGGTTCATAAAATTATTGAAACCTCGGTTGGTAGGGTATTGTTTAATCAACACGTACCCGAATCTATTGGTTATGTTAATCAATTATTAACTAAAACATCGTTAAGAATTATTATCGGAGATATTCTTAAAAATACCAATATACCTACTACAGCTAATTTTTTAGATGATATTAAATCGCTTGGTTTTACAATGGCTTTTAAAGGCGGATTGTCCTTTAATTTAAATGATCTGATTGTGCCTGAAGCCCGTAAAAAAATTCTTGAAGATACAAAATTAGAAGTAGAAAATATTGTTGAAGGCTTTTTATCTGGTAATTTAACCGATAACGAAAGATATAACCAAGTTATTGATTTATGGGGTCGTGCCGATAGAAACCTAACCGAAACCATTATGAAACAATTTGAATCAGATAAACAAGGATTTAATTCGGTTTATATGATGTTGCATTCTGGAGCTCGAGGTAGCAAAACTCAGGTTAAACAATTAGTTGGAATTCGAGGAAATATGGCTAAACCACGAAAAAGCGGTAGCTCTGGAAATGAAATTATTGAAAATCCAATTCTTTCTAGTTTTAAAGAAGGACTTAATGTATTAGATTATTTTATCTCAACACACGGAGCTCGTAAAGGGTTAGCTGATACGGCTTTAAAAACAGCCGATGCTGGTTATTTAACACGTCGTTTAGTTGACGTATCTCAAGATGTAACCATCGAAGAAGAAGATTGCAATACCTTAAGAGGCATCGAAACATCGGCTTTAACCAATAACTCTGAAATAGTTGAATCTTTAGCAGACAGAATTGAAGGCAGAACCTCTTTAAATGATATTTTAAATCCCGCCACAGGCGAACTGATTGTTTCAAGCGGTCAAGAAATAAATGCCGATTTAGCAAAATTGATAGAATCAATTGGCATAGAAACAGTAGCCATTCGTTCAGTACTAACTTGTGAAAGTGTGAAGGGTGTATGCGTTAAATGCTATGGTAAAAATTTAGCAACAGGGTTTACAACACAACGCGGTGATACCGTTGGCGTCATTGCCGCACAATCAATTGGAGAACCCGGTACGCAGCTTACATTAAGAACCTTCCACGTGGGTGGTGTTGCAAGTTCCTCAGCAGTTGAAAGTACCTTGTTAACAAAATTTGAAGGCATTGTACAATTTGACGGCATTAGAACCGTAGATAATATAGATGACTCGGGTAATTCTAAAAAAATTGTTATTGGACGTACCGGAGAAGTTAGAATTGTAGAAAAAAAATCTGAAAAATTAATCATTACTTATAATATTCCTTATGGTTCAATCTTAAAAGTAAAAGACAATGATCTTGTAAAAAAAGATCAAGAGTTATGTAGCTGGGATCCTTATAATAATGTGGTTATATCTGAAATAGATGGTATTGTTAAATTTGATGATATTGTCGAAAAAATAGAAGTTGAAGAACAGGTTGTAGATTCTAAAAAGACCAAAAACGACAACGACCCAATTATGAAAACAATCAAAAAAACAGTTAATGGTAATTTAGTAGTACAACGCGATCCCGATACCAAACTCGAGGAGAGAATTATTGTAGATTACAAAGGTAAGGCATCGTTTGTACCCAAACTAATTATATCTAAAGATAATGATTTACTTAAAACCTACAATCTACCCATTGGTTCGCGCTTAGCAATTAATGAAAACGATAAAGTTAGAGCCGGTCAAATTATTGTTAAAATTCCTAGAGTCTTAGCAAAGGTAAAAGATATAACAGGAGGTTTACCAAGAATCACAGAACTTTTTGAAGCACGAAATCCATCGAACCCAGCCATTGTAAGCAATATTGACGGCACTGTTACATTTGGAAATATAAGACGTGGTCATCAAGAGGTTAAAATCGAGTCAAGAGACGGCGTAGAATCGAAGTATTTAATACCCTTAACCAGACAACTTTTAATTCAAGATGGTGATTTTGTTAAGGCTGGTATGGCGCTTTCTGATGGTCAAGTTTCTCCAGCGGATATTTTAGCTATTAAAGGTCCTTTTGCAGTTCAAGAATATTTAGTAAACGAAATTCAGGAGGTCTATCGATTGCAAGGTGTAAAAATTAATGATAAACATATTGAAACCATCGTGAGACAAATGATGAAAAAGGTTGAAATTGAAGATTCTGGCGATACAAAATTCTTAACCGGTGATTTAGAAAATAAATTAGATTTTAAACAAGAGAATGATTTCATTTACGGTAAACATATTGTAACAGATAAAGGTAATAGCGAGAAATTTAAAGAAGGTCAGATGATTTCGGAACGAGAATTAAATGATGAAAATTCGCTTTTAAGACGTGCCGATAAAAAAATTATTGAAACCAGACCCGCTCAGCCTGCTACAGCTCGTCCAAAATTATTAGGGGTTACAAAAGCCTCCTTAGGCGTGCATAGCTGGGTTTCGGCAGCATCATTCCAAGAGACTACTAAGGTTTTAAGTCAAGCCGCTATCCAAGGTAAACGTGATGATATGTTAGGTTTAAAAGAAAATGTAATTACGGGGCATTTAATTCCTGCTGGAACAGGTCAAAAAGATTTTGAAAACTACATCGTAAGTAATATTAACGATTATGACGATTTAAAAAACACGAAATCGCATTTTGACGAAGAAGAATAACCTGACCTGCCCAATTCGTGCTATTAACTTGTTTTAATGGTCAATATTTTGATATAAATAAAAATCCAATTTGGTAGGAAAATTATTTTTATACTCATATATTTTATTTATTAAAAGCCACTAATTTAAATTTAGCATCAGAACCGTCATAAGTGCTATAAACCACAATATCATTATAAACAACTGGGATAATAGAATAGCTTAATCCATTGTTAAAACTTGATTGCCACAATAAGGTTGGGGCATGAGGGTTTGCATTGATATTTTTATCACAATGTAAATTTAAGAATAAGATAAAAATTAAAAATAATTGT
>JASGCT010000036.1 GCA_030053915.1 Alphaproteobacteria bacterium | reverse complement strand
TAATATATTTTTAAGGGTTAATAAATTCAGCGGAGTCGTAATCGGTTTGGGTAAAAGTATAATTAGAAAGAAGATAATCACAAAATGTATTTTTGGAATAATAATTTCCACCTATATAACATTTTTGCACCTTGGTATTGTCAAATATTATTTTTAAAGTATCATAATTCTCAATAAGGCAATTTGGCTGAGCACGACAAGATTTAACTGAAAGAAGTTGCCTTTGTGGACCATAACTATATATCAGTTCAACTGAATTTGAAGGCAATATTATTATTTTTCCAGTATCAATAAAATTTATAGGTACAGTCCTTGTTCTAATTGATAATATTGTTATCTTGTAATCAGTATTGTTTTTATAAACAATTTCTTTAATAGGACCTTCTATATCACAAGAATTTAATATATATATAAGAATTAGATAAAATAAAAATTTAGTTTTCATTTGCTAAGATTAAAATAGTTTATAGTTAATTATTTATCCACGCCCACCTCTTCCAGGGCTTGTAGGTGTAGGTAGTGAACCTGGAGGTGCACGTAAAATTGGAGGAATTGGCCATGTAGTGGGAGGAAGCACAGGAATTGGTGTACTTGGCGGTGGCGGTGGGGCAAAAGCAACACACATTCGTGGATGATTATTATCTACTTGCCAAAAATGCCAAACATCATAAACATAATTTACAGTGGGGTTGGTAGGATTTTCTTGTTGAATATCGTTTAACCAACTCCAAAAATAATAATTATGATTATTAAATAAAGCATCTTCAATTTGTTTAATAGTAAAACCAGTGGTTCTATCTTGGTATTCAATTACACAACCATCTCTACAGCTTACCCTTTGCACGGTTTTTATGCCATTTATTAAATCTCTGCCAAATAAAGAATAAGATTGAAGAGGATATAGGGCTGGGCTACAAAATTCAGAATTAATACTACTTGGTTGTAGAGGATATTCATCATAAAGATCTTCAAAACGAGTTGGAATACTAGAATATTCAATCCGACCTATTGCATACTCAACTGCATTAGCATAAGATTCTGGAACAATATAATTACTATTATTAAACAGCCCTGCAGCAAAACTGTACCCAAAATAAAGATGGTCGTTATACCAATGGCTGGCATGTGCAATTTCATGTATTGTGGTGTTAAATGTGTTAATATCTGTTAATCCATATTTTTTAATACCTATATCACTACCTATACCTAAAATTTGATTTCTGGCAAAAGGATTGGGAAAAAAATTTGAGGTTGTTCCAGTAAAATATGCTCGTATGGCAAGTTTAGTAATAAAAAAAGGATCGTGTGGTGGTCTTCTTAAACCCTGAATATCCTGATAATAATAACGATATGCCGCTCGATAAATGGTGCCAAAATATTCATTAGCGCCACCTCTACAATGGATGCTCATATCGGTAGCATATCCTGTTTTACTTGTTTGGGCATTCCCAATACCTAAAATACTATTAGCATAATCGCTCGTATTAATTTCAAATTTATTAGATTTAAAATACAAATTTTGGGTTATTCTGCCCCAAAATGTATTAAATTTAAAACGACCATTTTGGTCTGTTGTTACACTACCATAAAATGGTGGTAAATAATCAAAAATAACTAATTTGGTACCAGCTAATGGGATTGAGGTACTTAATTGATCGTCCCAGGTTGTAATAGTGCCACCTGGACGCCATGTACGGTCAAAAATATCACCAAATATTCCTGTTTCCTGATTGATAGATGCAGTTACATTACTTTGAGCGTTTGATTCCATCGCTTCCTTGTTATAATCCTCAAATAATTTTTCTTTAATTAAATTTTCATTTCCAGATAATTTAAAAGATTCAATGATTAAATCTTTGTATATAGGCAGGGCAGTATTGGTATTAAGAACATTTTTATAAAAATCAGCCGTGTTTTCAAAAGGCACAGATATTTCGCTTAAGATTTGATAAGGCACTGTAGTATGTAGTTTATAATTTTTAGAAATAATTGTATATTGATAGGTAGGTTGATTCGCATCTATACCAGGTTCGCGATAAAAATGCCCTTCCGTTTTTATTTTGTAATACAATGGCACCTCTGATAAAACAATATTAGAATCCTTTTCTAATTCATACAATTGATTAAATGTTTTAGGCATAAATTTTATATATAAATGAGTTGTTTGTATATCAATAGCCTCTAATTGACGCACTGTATATTTATTTGTATAGTCTGTTTTTAGTTTTAAAAGTGCTAATTTCATATAATAAACAGATAATGGGTTTTCAAATTTTTCACCAAGAATAATGATATCAGACGTCGGTTCTTTTGAATTTAAAGTTATGTTGTTTTCTAATTTAATGTTTTGATTTTTAATAAGATCGACATTCTTTTTACAAGATAAAGTAAATAAAATGCAAACTAATAGTGCGAATTGCGAATTGCGAATTGCGAATTGCGAATTGCGAATTTAAATAATTTTTCATAATTCTTTTTTTTGCAAGTTAGGAATTTTTATTTAAACAACCAATTTTTTTTTATTTTTGGATAAAATATAAACATGGATTGGCACATTTTAACGAAAAATATGAAGACCCATAATTATAATGTTTCGAGTTATAATAATCAATGTAATATATTCATGTAAGCTTGTTCAACTTAAAATTTAAATATTAAAACTGTCTTTTAAACCTGTAAAACAAGCCCAATATCATTTTTTTTAATAAATTAGCCTTTAATTCCAAAAAATTCATATATTTGCACACAGCTTAACATTATGTTTAATTCAAACTATCAAGACAATTTATACTCGGCTCGATTTGAATCGGATGCCTGCGGTATTGGATTTGTAGCCAATCTTAAAAACAAACCCAATCACCAAAATATTTCAGATGCGCTAACAGTTTTAGAGCGTATGGAACACCGAGGGGCTTGTGGATGCGAAGAAAATACAGGTGATGGTGCTGGATTATTATGCCAAATTCCGCATAAATTCTTTAAAAAAAGAGAAAAAATATTAAATTTCAAACTCCCAGAACCTTTGCACTATGGTGTGGCTATGCTGTTTTTGCCTCATGATGTAACCGACCAAAGCCTTTGTTTTGATTTACTGAAACTTTGTGCCGAAAAAATTGGACTTCAGATACTTGGTTTCAGAAAAGTTCCTGTGAATAACGCCGCACTTGGTATAACAGCTATTTCAGTAGAACCCGCAATTTGGCAGGCTTTTATTGAACGACCACAATCATTAACAACCGTTATCGATTTTGACAGAAAATTATTTGTATTTAAAAATTTAGCCCGCAAAACAATCGTTAAGGCTATTTCACAGGCACAACAAAACCTGTTTTATTTTTGTTCTTGTTCTTCTAAAACCATTATTTATAAAGGTCAGTTAACATCTACCCAAGTTAGAAATTATTTTTTAGATTTATCCGACCCAGATTTTATGTCGTCTTTTGGTTTAATCCACTCTCGATTTGCTACCAATACCTTTCCTTCGTGGAAACTTGCCCAACCCTTTCGCTACATAGCCCATAATGGCGAAATTAATACCCTACAAGGTAACGTTAATTGGTTTAATTCTCAAGAAAATTCATTTCATAGTCCGTATTTTTCTGCTGAAGAAATGGCGATGATAAAACCCATCATTGGCGACAATCAATCCGATTCGGCATGTTTAGATAATGTGGTTGAATTATTAACCTTATGTGGTAGGTCGTTACCACATGTCATGATGATGCTGATTCCCGAAGCTTGGGACAACGACCCTGCCATGGACCAAGCCAAAAGAGCTTTTTACGAATTTCACGCCTCCATTATGGAACCTTGGGATGGTCCAGCTTCTATTTCATTTACAGACGGCAACATCATCGGGGCTACACTCGACCGAAACGGACTGAGACCTTCACGCTATACCCTTACCCATGATGATCGAATTATCATGTCTTCTGAAACAGGTGTTTTAAATATCGACCCCAAAAATATTAAAGCCCATGGTCGCCTTCAACCCGGCAAAATGTTTATTGTTGACCTCGAAAAAGGCATCATTATTAGTGATGAAGCCTTGAAAAAAGATATTTGTAATCAAAAACCATATCAAGATTATCTCGATCAATTTAAAATAGAACTTAAAAATTTAGCGAACCCACGAATTATGTTCACCGCATTAAGTGATGAACAACTTATAAAATATCAAAAAGCCTTTGGATATTCAGATGAGGATATTGATGATACTATTATTCCAATGGCATTAAGTGCTCAAGAACCCATAGGGTCTATGGGAATTGATATTCCTTTAGCTATACTGAGTCATAAACCACAGCATATCTGTTCGTATTTTAAACAATATTTTGCTCAGGTTACAAATCCACCTATCGACCCAATTCGTGAAAAATTGGTCATGAGTTTAGTAAGTTATGTTGGTGGTATAGGCAATTTAATGATGGAAACGCCCGAAGATTGTAAAACCTTAGCTTTAGATCATCCCATTTTAAGTGATTATGAATTAGAAAAAGTTAGAAGTATCGATCTTAATAATTTTCAAACCAAAACAATTCAATCTTATTTCAGAGCCGATGGAAAACCCAATTCTTTAAAAGAGGGTTTAGATAGGTTGTGCCGTTATACTTTAGATGCGGTTAAAGACAATTTTAAAATCATTATCATAACCGATCGTGCCATAGATTCCGCCCATTGTCCAATACCGTCTTTATTAGCATGTAGCGCCATTCATCATTTTTTAATTCGTGAAGGTTTAAGAGGCAAAGTTGGTTTAATTGTTGAATGTGGTGATATTTGGGAAGTGCATCATTTTGCTTGCCTCATTGGGTATGGTGCAACGGCTATCAACCCTTATTTAGCCTTGTCGATTATTCAAAAGCAATTTTTAATTGGTAAAATAAAATCGCATGAATCTGTTGAAAAATTACAACAAAATTATATTCAGGCAGTTAATTATGGTTTACTTAAAATATTTTCAAAAATGGGCATTTCCACTTTACAATCTTATCAAGGCGCTCAAACTTTTGAAATTTTAGGACTTCATCAAGATTTGGTGGATACTTATTTTACAGGCACCGTATCAAGAATTGGTGGCTTAAATTTAGATGATTTAGCAGAAGAAGCACTTCAGAAACAAAACTTTGCTTTTCATTCTAATATCGATAAACCCTTGATAGATAAAGGGATATGGCAATGGAAACGCACAGGCGAATATCATCTTATGAATCCGCAAACCATTCATTTATTGCAACTTTCAACACGAACAAAAGATTATAAATTATTTAAAAAATATGCCCAACTCATTGATGACCAAAAAACACCGGCTTGTGCTTTAAGGCATTTGTTTAAATTAAATGCTGATCGTCCTGCTATCCCTTTGTCAGAAGTAGAACCCGTAGAAAATATATTGAAACGTTTTGCGTCTGGCGCCATGAGTTTTGGTTCTATTTCGTGGGAAGCACACACTACCTTAGCTATAGCGATGAATAGAATTGGTGGCAAAAGTAATACGGGCGAGGGTGGGGAAGATGAACAACGTTACACGTTATTACCTAATGGCGACAACATGCGTTCGGCTATCAAACAAGTGGCTTCGGCACGTTTTGGGGTTACCAGTAATTATTTAACCCAAGCCGATGAACTTCAAATTAAAATTGCTCAAGGTGCAAAACCAGGTGAAGGTGGGCAATTGCCTGGGCACAAAGTGGATGCTTGGATTGGTAAAACGCGTCATTCTATTCCGGGCGTAGGCTTAATTTCGCCACCCCCACACCACGATATTTATTCTATTGAAGACCTTGCTCAATTAATATTCGATTTAAAAAATGCCAATCCTGATGCACGCATTAATGTTAAACTTGTGTCGAAAGCTGGTGTGGGCACCATTGCGGCTGGCGTAGTGAAAGCCAAAGCCGATGTGGTGTTGATTTCCGGTTTTGATGGCGGTACGGGGGCGTCACCGTTGAGTTCGATAAAAGATGCCGGCCTGCCATGGGAATTAGGGCTTGCAGAAACCCACCAAACCCTTGTTAAAAATGGTTTACGCTCTAGGGTTGTGGTGCAAACCGATGGACAATTAAGAACGGGACGTGATATAGCCATTGCAACGCTTTTAGGTGCCGAAGAGTGGGGAATTGCTACTGCTGCTTTAATTGTAGAAGGTTGTATTCTCATGCGAAAATGTCATTTGAATACTTGTCCTGTTGGTGTGGCAACACAAGACCCAGAGCTCAGGAAACGGTTCACTGGAGAAGCGGAGCACGTTGTGAATTTTTTTCATTTCATAGCCGAAAATTTAAGAGAGGTTATGGCTGAACTGGGATTTAGAACCGTCAACGAGATGGTAGGTCAAACCCAAGTATTGTCAGCGAGTTCTCAATTATTACCCCGCTATAAAAAAATTAATTTTGACGCAATTTTTGCTAAATCAATACCTACTAACTCAAGCGAAACATTATATCAATCCATAAAACAAATACCAGATACAAATAATGTTCTAGACTTAAAATTAATAAGTATGGCACAGGATGCCTTTAAAAAACAAATAAAAATATCTAAAGAGTTTCCAATTCATAATCTAAATCGTACTACGGGTACGATGCTTTCGCATATCATTTCTAAAAAATATCAGTCGCAAGGTTTGCCTGAAAATCTTATTCACTATAAATTTAAAGGGACGGCTGGGCAGAGTTTAGCGGCTTTTGCTACCAAAGGATTATTTATTGAATTAGAAGGTGTTGCTAACGATTATGTAGGCAAAGGTTTAAGTGGTGCAACTTTGGTAATTTACCCACCCAAAAAAACAACTTTGGTTGCCGAACATAATAGCCTCATTGGAAATGTAGCTTTTTATGGTGCTACTTCTGGCTTTGGCTATTTAAGAGGTTTAGCTGGTGAACGCTTTGCGGTTCGTAATTCAGGCGCAAAAATTGTAGTTGAGGGTGTTGGAGACCATGCTTGTGAGTATATGACAAATGGAACTGCTATTATATTGGGTAACATTGGTAGAAATTTTGGTGCTGGTATGAGTGGTGGTTTAGCATTTATTTATCAACCTATAGATATTGTAAAACCATTGTGTAATTTACAAACGATTGATTTACATGAAGTTGAAACAAAAGAAGATATCGACTTTTTAAAACACGAAATTGAACAACATTTTAAATTAACCCAAAGTGCGGTTGCCAAAGCGATTCTCAAAAATTTTAAAAAAGCACTTCCTCAATTTACTAAAGTGTATCCCAAAGAATTTAAAAGAATACAACAACAAAAGTTATAAAAAATTATGAATAAACCAACAGGATTTTTAGAGCATTCAAGGCAGGAACCCGATAAATTAGAGGTTAGCAAACGGGTTAAAAATTATCACGAATTTGTACAAAAATATAATCCTAAAATTTTAAATGAACAAGCTGCCCGTTGTATGAATTGTGGCGTTCCATTTTGCCATTCTGGATGTCCTTTGGGAAACGTTATTCCAGAATTTAATGAAGCTGTTTATAACGAAGAATGGCAAAAAGCTTATCAGATACTAATTGCCACTAATAATTTTCCAGAATTTACGGGTAGAATTTGTCCTGCACCTTGCGAACACGCCTGCGTTTTAGGCATCAACCAACCGCCTGTAACCATTGAAGAGATTGAAAAACATATTATTGAAGTGGCGTTTGAAAATAATTTTGTTCAACCCAAATTTTCAACAGTAAAAACTGGTTTTAAAATTGCGGTAGTTGGTTCTGGACCAGCGGGTTTAGCGGTTGCCGACCAATTAAGTAGTGTTGGGCATGTGGTTACTGTTTTTGAACGTCATGAACAACCCGGTGGTTTGTTAAGATTTGGCATTCCCGATTTTAAATTAGAAAAAACGGTTGTGGAAAGACGCATCAAACTGATGGAGAAGGCAGGGGTAATTTTTAAATGCAATACTGAGGTTGGAATGGATTACTCTATTGAACAACTTATTGATGATTTTGATGCCATTATTTTAGCAGGTGGCAGCACAGTACCCAGAAATTTAAATGTTGAAGGGCGACATTTAAAAGGCGTACATTTTGCTATGGATTTTTTAAGCCAGCAAAATAAAAGAATGTCTGGTGTTCCTATAAAAGATATTCCAATATTAGCTACCTATAAAAATGTAGTTGTTATTGGAGGGGGCGATACTGGCAGTGATTGCATAGGCACATCAAACAGACAAGGTGCTAAATCGGTAACTCAGTTCGAGCTATTACCGATGCCTCCTAAGCAAAGAACTGCAACAATGCCTTGGCCTCAATATGCGCCACTTTTAAAAACAACCTCGTCACATGAAGAAGGTGTTGAACGTATCTTTTCAATTCAAACTAAAGCCTTTATGGGTGATGTTAATCAAAATTTAGTGGGTATTCAAACTGTTCAAATTGAATGGATAAAAGACGAACACGGTAAAATGATACCTAAAGAAATTCCGAACACCGAAAAAACCTATCCTTGTGAACTTGCTTTATTGGCGATGGGTTTTTTACATCCTCAATATCATGGACTATTAGAAAATTTAGCGATAGATCGTGATCTTTCTGGAAATGTTAATGCGCATCCCAAAACTTTTAAAACAAATAAAGAAAAATTTTTTTGCTGTGGCGATATGCGACGTGGACAATCTTTAGTTGTTTGGGCAATATCAGAAGGGCGTGAGTGTGCTTTGAAAGTTGACGAATTTTTGCAAGGTACATCCAGTTTAAGTTCTAAAGACGGGTATTAAGCAAATGGTCTTAAAAATATTTTTTTTAATTTTATTACAAATTATTCAATTAGGTACGTTAGATAGTAAAGATGTTTTGAAAGCGAACAATTTTGTGAAAGTTTCAGGTAAAATAACATTTCGGGTTCAGAACGAGATGCCTTTAAAACAGCCTAAACATGTCAAAAATAATCATATAACTTTGCAAACACAAACACCTATAAAAATATTGGTTTATCCATTAATTTCAAGGAACGAGGCTATTGAACAAACCATTAATAATCCAATTTTTAATACTATGAAGCAGGCAATAGACTCATGCTATTCTGATAGTTTAGGAAATTATATGATTAAATTATCGCCCAATTCATATAGTTTTGTCTTTAAAAAAGATAATAATTTATTAATTGCAGAAACATCATATCATCCAGAAAATAAATTGTTTACGATAGCGGAACTTATTATAAAACCGAATCAAAAGTCTGTTGTTAAAAATTGGGAACTGAGTGTAAATTAGTTAAATACTTATTTGATACATTTTATCTCTTTAAATCTTGAATTTGATTCATAATCTCTTGAATATCAAGTTCTGTTGAAGTTAATTTGGCTTGACAAATTTCAAAAAGCTGCATAGCGTTTTTTATTTCAGTTGATAATTCGTCAATTTCTATATCGCCTTTTTCTATTTTATTTACAATATTTTGCAATGCCGTATAGGCTTGGCTATAGGTTAAATTTGAGTTATTCATTGGGTTGTATTTTTTTTATTTGACTTAAAATTTTGCCATTGTAAAATTGGGTTTCAATAATTGAATTTTCATAGAGTTCATCGACGTTTTTAATGAGCTTATTATTTTGTTTGACAATACTAAATCCGCGTTTCATGATATGTATTGGGTCTAATAGATGAATAGTGTCTTTCCAATTTTTAATTTGAATTAAATTGTTTTTAATTTGATGTGTACTATATATTTTAATACTATATATTAAATTTTCAATGTTTGTTGCCTTATTTTTAATTTGAAATTGACTATTCGCATTAATTTTTTGAAGAGAATAATTTAAATTTTGAGTGGCTAAAGCAAATTTATTTTTAACTTGAAAATTTAATTGATGTCTATAGCGATTAAGTTGTTCTTTAGAGTTGTTTAATTGCGCTGGAACGTGCTTACATATACTATCTATGGCGTTCATAAATCCAGACTCATAATCTAAAAATTTTGATACAATAAATTCAGCTAATTTAGTTGGGGTAATAGCGCTGTAGTAGGCAACTTGCTCGGCTACGGTATCGTTTGCGGCATGTCCAATACCGGTAAAAACTGGAAGCGAAGATAGACAAATTTCTTGACACAGTTCAAAATGATTATAACAACTTAAACCGATATCACCACCGCCGCCACGGATGATAGCAATGCCATCAAAGGCATCTTTTAATTTTAATATTTCTTGAAGTTGATGTTTAATTTCTATGATGGCACCTTCGCCTTGCAAAATTGCCGGGAATAAAAAATATTCGATATTATATTTATGTTTATACGATTCTATAATTGTTTTAAAATCTTGAAATCCTTTACTAGTTTCAACCGAAATGATAGCCCAACGTTTTGGAACTAATGGTAGGATTTTTTTTTTGTTTTCATCATAATAATTTAATGATTTTAATTGGGCAATGGTTACTTTCTTTTCGTGTTCTAAATCACCTATACTAAATTGGGGGTTGATATCAATAATTCTTAAACTAAATCCGTATAAAGGGTCAAAATTAATTGTACAATATAACAAAATTTTAATACCATCCTTTAAATTTTCTTTTACTAAGGTTTTAAATTTATTTGAGATGTTTAAAAAGTCGTTTTTCCAAATAATAGCTCGCATTTGTGCTACAATTTTTGAGTCTTTTTTTTCTACAAGTTCTGGGTAACAATGACCAGAATGTGAATAATAATTTAACTTGTTCATTTCAGCAATAACCCAATAACCCGAATTAAAATTTTGTTTAATAGTGGATTGAATATTTTGTAAAATTTGTAATAAACTAAAATGTGGTTGTGGAAGTAGCATCGTTTTTATTAATTAAGTTCAAATTTTAGGGTGCCTCCTTTAAGAATATCTTTATAATTTATAAAATTAAAACGTAATTTTTCACCATTAAAATAAACACTTGATATTTTAGAATTGTTTGGGTTGGTATTTAACCGATTCACCTCTATTTTTAATTGTCTTTTATTGGGTAAGGTTATAAGTGCTTGGTCGATAAATGGATATCCAAAAATATAATTGCCATCGCTAGGGTTCAATGGATATAAGCCTAAGCAAGTCCATATAAACCAAGTGTTTAATTGTTTTTGTTCATTAAAAATAGATAAATTTTTATATGGAATACTTATTAAACTATCCATAACATTTTTTAAAAAATATGCGGTTTTATCCATAGTTCCTATTATTGTAAATAAATAAAAAGTATGCCAATCATAGCTATTATTAAAGTCAAACTGACCCAATTTGTAAGATTCAGAAAATTTAGATTTTAAAGGTATCGTATTATTTATTGAAATTTTAGAATTAGTATCTTTTAACTTTGGCAACTTAGCCTTAGCGTTTTTATTAACAATCGTAACTTTTTTTATATTATTAAACGTAAATAAAGAGTCTAATTTATTATTCAAATTATTTTTATTTTGATATAAAGAAATATAACCGTTTAAGTCGTGTAAAACAAAAAAATTATTGTTCCAAGCATTTCCTGTTTTATAAGCATGGCTATCGTAATCAATTTGGTTAAATGAATCTAAAAAATTTCCTGAACTTGTTTTAGGTTTAAAAATTTTTGAATTTAGGTCAAAAAGCTTATTATATTGCAAAGATTTTTTTAAAAAAAATAGATAGCTATCTTTGTTATTTTTAGATAATGCCATTTGAGCCATACACCAATCAATATAATTATAAAATAATGTAGTACTAACAGTTTGTAGGCTATGGCTATCAACAGGAATATACCCAAATTTTCTATACAGTTGAAAATTTTTTGATAATAAAAATGGAGGTTTTAAAACATATTCTATTAAATTTTCATTGAATTCTGGGTTATGATTTTTTAAGATTGTCTCACAAAAAATTGGAATAGATTGCAAAAATAAATCTGGATTTTCTGAGCCATTGTTTTGTATGTTTTCAAACAAACTTTGCGCCACATAATCAGCTCGTTTATCATTTAAAAATCCTATGAACGAAAATTTGTTTAAAAATAAATCGTTAGGATAAATTGAACTATATTTAGTAAAACTATCCAATCCATTGCTCGTTACCATCTTATTATTAAAATTATTGGAAATACTAATATTAGGGCTTATTAAACTACGATAAAAACATGTATAAAAAATTGATTTCAGATTGTTATTAGTCGTATTGATTTTTATTTTTTGAAGTTCGTTTTCCCAAGCCTGAGCAGTGTTTTTTTGGATTAATGCAAAATTTTGAGAACAATTTTCTGTTTTTTGTTGAGCATCTTCTAAACTTATTGAACTATAGGCTATTTTAACTTCTAAAGTAGCGATAGATTTAAATGTAAATTTAACTTTGAAGTTATTGCCAATTATTACATTTTTATTAATATCCTTAAGGTTGTTTAAAACGTCTTGTTTTAAAATGTTTTTTGAAAAAACAACATGAAAATAAATTTTTATATCAGGATAATTTTTATCAAACGAAAATCCTTGAATAGTATTTGCAGTTAATTTATAAAGTGTTGTATTTATTAAACCCGTTTGATTGGGGTCAAAGTTAATTATAAGTTGGTTATTATCTGCTTTCAAATAATCATATTTATGACAAGCTATTTGTTCGGTACTTGTTAATTGAATATGCATATCATTATTTAAATCAGCTTGTAAAAAGCCAGGATTTGCACTAAGATTAGATGAACGATATTTGATATTATTGTAACTATTTTGGTCATAAACATGGTTTGCATTTAAAGGTTGAAATATTACATGTGTTAATTGATTGAATGGCGTTTCCTTTATTGTGTTTTCTATTCCAAAAACTAAATTTGAATCTTCAGGCAGAGGCGGGGTTTCATAATCTAATAGCGAAGATTTTAAACCAACTTCAATAGCTCCAAACGGAGCGCAAATTTTAGTTGTATATTTACTACTATTTTGTGAACCCATAAAAAGATTAACAAAACTACTTAAATTGATAGGATTGTTTTGAGATTTTGAGTTTTGACTACATAAAAAATTTATCTGTGTCCAAAGAAATAGTAAAACAAGAATATATTTTTTAAAAACCATTATTAAATTTTATCAAAATTAGTTAATTTAAGCCATATTTTTTTGTTTTAAACCATAAAATTCTATTTTGTATTTAAATTTTTCTTAAAAAACACAAATTTAATATGGATAGTGCCGCTATCCAGCTGAAATGAGTCCCGCCTGTAAACAAAAAATACATTTTAAATACGTTGTATATTATAGATGTCGTAGAATAGGTAAAACATTTCCCAATTAACCAGGCAATATATTAAAATTTTTAAAATCAAGAAGAAAATTTCATTTAAATGTTGAGTTCAGCATATTTTTAGAACAATAATGAAATTAAAATCGTAAAAAGTTAAAACATATCATTTAATTATGTACCTTTGCTAAAAATAGTTTTCAGTGAAACATTCTGTATCAAGAGTTGGATATTTTAATGCTGCACACCGATTACATAATCCTAAATGGACCGCACAGCAAAATGTGGATTTTTATGGCTTATGTAATAATCCCAATTATCATGGCCATAATTATAAACTTATTGTAACTCTAAGTGGTCAATTAGATATGAATAGTGGATATCTAATAGACTTAAAAGTAGTAAGTGATATCATTAAAGATGAAGTTATCAGCCGATTTGATCATCGAAATCTAAATTTAGATTGTCCAGAATTTAAATTGGTGATACCTACAACCGAAAATATGTGTACGGTTATTTATAACCTCTTACGTCCTAAATTTCCTCAGCCACTCGATCTAAAAATTACTATTTATGAAACCAAAAATAATTTTGTAACCTATCCAATATAACATGTCTCTAAATTCAAAAAAAAATCTTAAAAAAAAAGAAACCGACTCCGAAACTAAAATTTCAATTATTGCTGCAAATTTTAAAAATATATTAGAAACATTAGAATTAGATTTAACAAACCCAAATTTAAAAAATTCACCACATAGAATAGCCAAAATGTATGTTAATGAACTCTTTACAGGGTTAAAAAATGATAATTTTCCTTCTATCTCACTTTTTGAAAACAATTATGACTATCAACAAATGTTAGTTCAAAAAGAGATTCATTTTGTAAGTATGTGTTCCCATCATTTTATGCCTTTTATTGGTTATGCTACTATTGCTTATTTTCCAGGTACTCATATCATAGGGCTCAGTAAATTAAACAGAATAGTTAAACATTTTGCCAAGAAACCTCAAGTTCAAGAAAATCTAACGCAAGAAATTGGCACTTGTTTACAAGATATTTTGAAAACTGATCACGTCGCTGTATATTTAAACGCTAAACACTTCTGTATCATTGCACGAGGTATTGAGGATAGCCATTCGTTTACATCAACCTATTTTTTAGAAGGCAAATTTAGAGAGGCAGAAACCAAGCAACAATTTTTAAATGAAATTAAAAATAAAATATAAATTATGTCTCTAACAGCATTATTATTCCCAGGACAAGGGAGTCAATTTCCTGGGATGGGGAAAAATCTGTATGAAAAATTTCCTGATATTCAATCTTATTTTGATACGGCTAAAAAAATATTAGGCTTCAATATTAAAGATATCATGTTTGAAGGAAGCCCTGATGATTTAAAATCCACTAAAGTTACGCAACCTGCCATATTTTTACACTCAATTATAGTTTTTGATAAACTTATTAAATTGCCTTATAAAGCTGTTGCAGGACATTCACTTGGTGAGTTTTCAGCCCTAGTAGCGAGCCACACAATTCGTTTTGAAGATGGATTAAATTTAGTATATCAAAGAGCTATGGCTATGCAAGATGCCTGCGATTTTCAACAAAGTGCGATGGCAGCTGTATTGATGTTGGATGCCGAAAAAGTAATGGCTGTATGCGATGATATTAAAAATCAGCATGGCGAAATTGTTGTTCCAGCTAATTATAATAGCCCATCCCAAATTGTAATAAGCGGTTCAATTAAAGGAATACAACTAGCAGAAACAAAAATGAAAGAGGCCGGTGCCAGGCGGGTATTAAAATTAAATGTTAACGGTGCATTCCATTCACCTTTTATGCAATTAGCTTATACCGAACTTGAAGAAGCCATTAAAAATACTCATTTTAAAGAACCTCGTGTTCCAATTTATCAAAATGTAAACGCTAAGCCTATTACCAACCCAGACACTTTAAAATTAAACCTTTTAAATCAAATCATCGCCCCTGTTTTATGGACTCAAACCATACAAAATATGTTTTTAGACGGTATATCGCATTTTGTTGAAGTAGGACCTGGAAAAGTGTTAGAAGGACTTGGACACAAAATTGAACCACTTGGAAACTACCACCATACTACAGATTTAACCGAAATTTTAATTAATTTTTAATGTCTATTTGCCCTTTATTTATTTTAACTAATTTACTTAAATATTATTTTATTCTAATTTAAAATGGAAACGAATCATCAAAAAGATACTACAAATAATGCGTTAAAAAAAATAACTATAGCGGGTTTATTAATAACAACTGGTATCGTGTTTGGCGACTTAGGTACCTCACCGCTCTATGTTTTTAAATCCTTTTTAACAGGAAAGGTTATAAGTGAAGAGTTGATATTCGGCGGTGTGTCTTGCATTTTTTGGACATTAACACTTCAAACTACGTTTAAATATGTGCTTATCACTCTCCAAGCCGATAACCGTGGCGAAGGTGGCATTTTTTCGTTATATGCCTTAATTAGACGGTACAGAAAATGGTTGTTTTTACCCACAATAATTGGTGCCGCAACCTTATTAGCAGATGGTATTATAACGCCACCTATATCGGTAACTTCGGCTATCGAAGGATTACATAAAATTGAACTCTTAGAAAATATATTTAGTGAAGGCAGCAATGCTGTAGTATATACCGTGTTAATTATTATTTCGTTATTGTTTTTTTTTCAAAGATTTGGCACCAAAATCGTTGGCATGTCTTTTGGACCCTTTATGATTATTTGGTTTGGAATGATATTTATTTTAGGACTCTTACACATGGTTCAAAATATTCATATCATAAAAGCCCTTAACCCATACTATGCCATGCGCTTACTAACCCATTATCCGCAAGGATTTTGGCTTTTAGGCGCCATATTTTTATGTACTACAGGTGCCGAAGCGCTTTATAGTGATTTAGGACATTGTGGGCGATTGAATATTCGCATTAGTTGGATTTTTGTGAAAATTGCCTTAGTAGTAAATTACCTTGGACAAGGGGCATTTTTACTTAATTTTATAGGACATGATTTTACAAACAAAAATCCCTTTTTCGACCTGATGCCAGAATGGTTCCTCTTTGCAGGTATTTTTATTTCTACCTTTGCAACAATTATTGCCAGCCAAGCACTTATTTCTGGGGCTTTTACACTTATTAGCGAATCGGTTAGCTTAAATTTTTGGCCTCGTGTAACACTCAAATACCCAAGCGATCTAAAAGGGCAAAGTTATATTCCTAGTTTGAATTTTTTTATGTGGATTGGCTGTAGTACGGTTGTATTAACCTATAGAACCAGCACTGCCATGGAAGGTGCGTATGGATTTGCAATTTGTACCACCATGCTTATGACGACTATTTTAGTCTTTTATTACTTAACGTTTATTAAAAAATGGCATCGTTTGATTACTATTCCTATTTTACTATTTTATTTAACAATCGAAATATCATTTTTTATTGCCAATTCGCCAAAACTGCTTTATGCCCATATTATTATTTTTTATTCAGTAACCTTATTTTTAATAATGTTTATTTGGTATAAATCTAAGAAAATAACAACTCGCTTCTTAGAATTTGTTGAGCTAGATAAGTACTTAAAACCTATTACCGAACTTAGCTTCGACAAAGATATACCTCGCTTTGCTAACCATTTAATTTATTTAACAAAAGCCCCAGGGAATACTTTAATAGAAAAACGAATTATTGACTCTATCTTAAATTTTAAACCTAAACGGGCAAATATTTATTGGTTTGTTCATATCGAACGTACCGATAACCCTTTCGAAATGTGTTATAAAATTGAAGAGTTAGTGAATGATAAAATAGTCAAGATAAATTTTAGACTCGGTTTTAAAGTGCAGCCACATATCAATATTCTTGTTAAAAACGCCATGCAAGATATGAAATCTAAAAATGAACTTGGTTTTCAAAGTAAATATGAAAGTTTAGATAAAGAAAGTTTTCATGCTGATATTACTTATGTTATTATGGAAACCTATTTTAGCATCGAAAATGATTTAAAATTTTGGGAAGATTTATTAATGGATACTTATTTTAATATTAAGAAATTCGCCCAAAAAGATACCAAAGCATTTGGGGTAGATGCCCCTTCAATTGTTGTTGAACGCGTGCCATTGATTATTATGGCTAAGAAATTTATAAATATTAAGCGAATAGAATAACCACAATTTAATAATGTTTAAAAAAATATTTATATGTGTATTATTTCTTACAAGTACCAATTGTTTATTTCATGTTTTTAAAACAAATGATTATTTTGAAAAAATCAACTATTTTTCTATAAAATATATTGGATTTTATGTGGGCGTTTTAGCTGGGCTTATTATAAATTTAACTAATATTTTTAATCTAAAGAATCGTTATAATTGGCTTCAAGTATTTATACACGAATTGTATCATGCCTTGGGAGCATTACTTTGTGGTGGGCATATCGAAGAGTTATTAGTAAATACGAACTCCGGACACGTTAAACACGCTGGTAGTAAAAACGCCGATTTTGTTACATTATGTCCTTATATCCTCCCCTGTATTCCTATATTTATATTTGTATTTTATTTTATTATTAAAACAAATGTTATTCCTTATTGGCAATTTTTGTTTGCTTTTTCGTTTAGCCAATACCTACTAAGAGCAATTCAAGATGCTAAACCGTTTCAACCAGATGTTAAAAGTATTGGCTATATTGGATTTTATGCTATTTTTGTGTGCGCAAATTTATTTTGGATTTTCGCATTTATTTTCTTAAAATAAATGCATTTATTCGCCCTCTGCCACAACCTCGGTAACTTCTGGAATCATGCGTTTCATCATGCCTTCAATACCGGCTTTTAAAGTAACAGTTGAAGAGGGACATCCACTGCAACTGCCTTGCATCGCCAAATTAACAACACCATCTTTATAACTTTTAAATTCGATAGCTCCACCGTCCATTTCAACCGCAGGTTTAACATAGTTTTCTAAAAGCTCTTTAATTCTTGTAATAACATCAGAATCATCGCCAATTGTGGTGGCTTTAACTTGCTCTTTTTTATATGTTTCAATAGCCTCTTCATCAACAATTAAACCTTCTTGTTCTATATAATTTTTTATAAAAGATTTTAAAGAGGGGATAATGCTTTCCCATGTTTGATTAGCATCCGACTTTGTTAATGTTATAAAATTACTTGCAATAAAAACACTTTTAATAAATGGGAAACCAAACAATTCCTTGGCTAAGGGTGATAAATGCTCTAAACTGTTATCCATAATATCAATACTTTTACTAGGATACAATAATTTGTTTGCTACAAATTTCATGGTTTGAGGATTCGGCGTTTGCTCAGTATAAACACTAACTATTAAATTACCTGTTGTAATCATAAATAAAATTTTACAAAGATACATAAAATAATAGCATCGTTGATATTTTATGCTTAAATTTTTTCACAAATTTAGTTTTTTTCACAATTTTATCCTTTAATTTTATAATTTTTTTTAAAAATAATAAAAAAGTTTAAAAATTATTGTAACTTTACAACAAATTTATTGCTATGGCAGAATTAATTAAAATGCCCAGATTAAGCGACACAATGACTGAAGGTGTTATTGCCTCTTGGGGTAAAAATGTAGGAGATAAAATAACAAAAGGCGATTTATTAGCCGAAATCGAAACAGATAAAGCCGTCCAAGAATTAGAAAGTTATCAAAATGGCTTTCTGTTATATAAAGGCGCTGAAAAAGGTGGAAAAATATTAGTGAATAATCTGCTTTGTATTATTGGAAAACAAGATGAAGACATTACGTCTTACTTAAATATGCCTCATAGTCAAAGCACACCCGATGCGCTATCAACAAATTTAGAATTAGGAGAGGTGCGCCAACCCGTTGAAACAAAACAATCTAAACAACTTCCAAACCCCAATATTCTAACGCAATCTACTCCGCAACAAGACGTGTCAATGCACCCCCAAGCAAGTATCGATTTAACTCAAATTAAAGAAGTGATATTAATGCCACGTTTAAGTGATACCATGACCGAAGGTGTTATTGCTGCCTGGCATAAAAATATTGGAGATACGGTTCAAAAAGGTGATGTCCTGGCAGAAATTGAAACGGATAAAGCCACAATGGATTTAGAAAGTTATAAAACAGGTATTTTACTGTATCAAGGTGCTTCTAAAGGACAAAAAATAGCAGTGAACGACCTACTTTGTATTGTTGGCGATAAAAATTTTAATATTGAAACCATTGTAAATGCTTCAAAACATAATAACCAGCCAAGCGCTACGCATAATTTAAGTGTATCTTCTGAAACTCAAAATCAACCCGTTAAAACTGCTGTTTTACCCAGCCCTGAATCTAATGGGAGTCGTATTTTTGCATCACCGTTAGCTAAAAAAATTGCCGCTGAAAATCAAATTGGGCTTGACAAAATTCAAGGAACTGGTGATTTGGGTAGAATTGTAAAACAAGATGTTGAAACGTTCATAAAAGAAGGTCCTAAAATCAAAATTGAAATACCAATACTTTCAAAGTTAGAAGCCAAAATAAATCCAAGTGCACAACCTGATACGTTCTCAAATAAACTACTACCACAACCCCAAACTCTGTCAAATAACAGCCCGTTTACCGATACACCGGTTAGTCAAATGCGCAAAGTAATTGCTCAAAGATTAGCTGAAAGTAAGTTTTCGGCACCCCATTTTTATCTGACTTTAAAAATAAATATGGATGCTATTATAGAAGCTAGAACCCAATTAAATCAACAACTTAATTTAAAAATAAGTTATAACGATATTATTCTTAAAGCGTGTGCTTTAGCACTTAAAAAACATCCTAAGGTGAATTCAAGTTGGCGTGGCGATTTTATTCGCCAAAATCATGAGGTACATATTGGTGTTGCCGTTGCAGTTGAAGATGGTTTATTAGTGCCCGTAGTTAGAAACGCCAATTTTTTATCCATTGCCGACATCAATAAGCAAGTAAAAGCGTTAGCTCAAAAAGCCCAAGAAAGAAAATTACAACCTAAAGATTGGGAAGGCAATACGTTTACAATTTCTAATTTAGGTATGTTTGGCATTGAGGAATTTACAGCTATCATTAATCCACCAGACGCCTGTATTTTAGCTGTGGGAGGTATTATTCAAGAACCTATAGTTAAAAATAATAGCATTGCAGTGGGATATACTATGAAAGTTACTTTAAGTTGCGACCATAGGGTAGTAGATGGCGCAAGTGGTTCAGCTTTTTTACAAACTGTAAAAACCTTTTTAGAACAGCCATTATCCATGTTGGTTATATAAATTCAACTTTACCGTATCATTTTAATAAATAATTCTAAATAAACATCTGTAGTTGTGTTGAGATGTTTACCGGGTACTGGTGTCTCATTAAGTTTACTGGGTTGCCTTTCCCAAAGATTGCAATAATCAGGTGTTAGTTCGTTCGCTAAACATATAAAATCTTTGGTATCCTTGCCAAAATAAAGTTCAAAATCTGAAAGTATAATCCCTTTATCTAACCAATATTTATACATTAACAAATTAATACGATGCACTTGCTCGTACATAAAATTGAGTTCGTGATGCGGAACAATATCTAAACTATGAATGATGGAATCATTTACAAAAATATCATTATCGTAAGGGTATGTAAGATACAACTCAATGATTGGTTTTGAAGGTTTAAAGCTGCTTTCTAAATTGTATTTTGTAGCTTCGGCATTCATTAAAAAATTTCTAACAATAAATTTTAAAGGTAAATTAGAAAGTTTTTTACATAATTGTTCGGTGTCGGACACATCTTTAACATACGAAGTAACGATACCTTGAAAAGCTAAATAATTATTGATAATTCCATTTATTTTATTATTATACATGGCTTTTCCAGTAAAACTTCTATCTCTAGACCCATATCGTGATTCATTTTTATATTGTATCCAAACCAAGTTAGGATCTTTGGTGTTAAAAATTTCTTTATGTTCTGTTTCGTATAAAAGGTCGGTTTTCATGATTTAAAATTAAAGAAGGATTTTAGCTAAAATAAAATCAGCAAATAAAATTAAAATGCTGCTAACAACAACCGCTTTTGTTCCAGAACGTCCTATTTCTAATGCCCCACCTTTGGTATGATAGCCATAAAACGAAGAAATAGTACTTATTATTATCGAATAGGTATAGGCTTTTATTAATGCAAAAATGACATTATATATTTTGAAGCCATCTCGTATGCCTTCGTCAAAATTTACAGCATTTATAACACCAGACGTATAGCCAATAAATCTACCACTCCAAATGCCAATAAACATCGAAATAATTATAAGTAGTGGCATCACTACTAAGGTAGCCAAAACTTTTGGAAAAATTAAAAAATTATAAGAATTTATACCCATAATTTCTAAGGCATCAATTTGTTCTGTAAGTTGCATATTACCTAATTCGCTGGCCATTTTACTGCCTATAATACCCGCTAACATTAACGACACCATCGTTGGAGACAGTTCTAAAATTATACTATCCCGTACAATTTCTCCAAGTGTTGAAATTGGTATAAATGGGCTCACTAATTGATATGCGGTTTGAACCGTAGTAACAGCACCTAAAAAAAATGAGACAATTGCAACAATGGGAAAAGCGCCAAAACCAATTTCGTAACAATTAGATATAAACTCTTTAAAAAACATTTTAGAATTTTCTGGTTTTTGAACCATTTTATATAGCATATAACAATACGTCTTTAACTCAGTTACTAGTTGCATATATCTAATTATTTTGAAGCATTTTTACTTTTCCACCATTTCTTTTTTTCAAAAAGAATATTATTGGGTTGGTTTTTGTTTTTAATTTGAGCATCAACTACTGCTATGGTTGCCATATTGATGATACTTCGGATACTACTACCCAATTGTAAAATATGAGCAGGTTTATTTAATCCTAATAAAACAGGTCCTATAGATTCCATTTTTTCTAATTCTAATAATAAATTATAAGCAATATTGCCTGCGCTTAGGTTAGGGAAAATCAAAATATTAACATTGCGGTCGATAAGCTGACTAAATGGATAATTTTCTTTCATAAGCTCGTTATTAAAGGCAACACCAGCTTGAACTTCACCATCAATTATTAAATTGGGATTTTTGGCTTTTACAATTTCTACAGCTTTTGCCATTTTTTTAGCTTCAGGATTGTTGCTATCTCCAAAATTACTAAAACTTAACATGGCAATAACAGGCGTGATGTTAAATAATTTAGCTTCTTTGGCAACAAGTATAGCAATATCTGCCAACTCTTCAGCTGTGGGCGAAAAATTCATGGTAGTATCTGCTAAAAATAAAGGTCCTTTTTTAGATAGCAGAATATAAACCCCACATATTTTTGTTACTTCTTTCTCAGTACCTAAAATTTGTATAGCAGGACGTATCGATTCGATATAGTTTTTAGATAACCCACTTAGTACGGCATCTGCTTCATTATTTTCAACCATCATAGCTCCAAAATAATTGCTATCACGCATCAATTTATAGCTTTCATATTTGTTAATACCTTTCCGATGCCTTTTTTCAAATAATTTATCGCCGTATTCAACACGTTTGGCATCTGTTTCGTGGCTTCTTGGGTCTAAAATAGGAATATCATCAATTTCTAAACCCATATCTTCTGCAATTTGATTGATTTTCAATGGATTACCTAATAAAATAGGGTATGCAATATTTTCCTCTAATAACGAATAAGCCGCCTTAACAACCTTAGGATTATCGGCATCAGAAAATACAATACGTTTAGGATTCAGTTTGGCTTTGTTAGTTAAGAATCTAAGTAATTGATTGTCAAGACCTAAACGATTATTAAGAGAAATTTTATACTTTTCAAAATCGGCAATTTGTATTCGAGCCACACCCGACTCCATACCTGCTTTAGCTACGGCTGGTGCAACAGTTGATAACAATCTTGGATCCATGGGTTTAGGAATAATATAATCTCTACCAAAATTGATAGTAGCTTGATTATAAACCATGGTTACGTTTTCGGGTACTGGTAATTTAGCTAATGCCGCTAAAGCCCTTACAGCTGCTAATTTCATAGGCTCATCAATATGGGATGCACGAATATCTAAAGCCCCTCTAAAAATATATGGAAAGCCTAAAACATTATTAACTTGATTTGGCGTATCCGACCTTCCAGTGGCAACAATAACATCTTTACGAACGCTCATAGCATCTTCATAACTAATTTCAGGGAGGGGATTGGCTAATGCAAAAACAATTGGGTTACTTGCCATCGATTTAACCATATCCTTCTCAACTACATTTCCAACACTTAAGCCAATAAAAACATCGGCACCTTTTAAAGCAGTAGCTAAGGTTTGGTTAGGATTGTCAACTAAAAATCTTTTTTTGTTTTCTGGGATATCCGTTCTGTTTTTAGATAGTAAACCATCGATATCAAAAATTGTAAAATTACTTGGTTTGGCGCCTAAAAGTACGTATAAATTTACGCAAGCCATCGCTGCCGCACCGGCACCGTTAATTACAAATTTTACTTTTTCAATTTTTTTGTTCTGAATTTCTAAAGCGTTTAAAAGCGCCGCACCACTTATAATAGCCGTACCGTGCTGGTCATCATGCATGACAGGAATATTCATGCGTTCCTGAAGTTTTTTTTCAATATAAAAACACTCTGGAGCTTTAATATCTTCTAAATTGATACCACCAAAAGTGGGTTCTAAAGAGGCTACAATATCAATAAATTTATCCGGGTCGTTTTCATTCACTTCTAAATCAAATACATCAATGTCTGCAAAAAGTTTAAAGAGTACGCCTTTGCCTTCCATGACGGGCTTCCCGGCCGCCGCACCAATATTTCCTAAGCCTAAAACGGCAGTTCCGTTACTAATTACTGCTACTAAATTTCCTTTGGCGGTATATTTATAGGCATCATCAATACGTTCCTTAATTTCTAAACAAGGGTAGGCTACACCTGGACTATAGGCTAATGATAAGTCTTTTTGGGTTTTGGTTTCTTTTGTAGGTATAACCTCTATTTTCCCTGGAACACCCTTATTATGATAGTCGAGGGCTTCTTTTTTAAAAAGTAACTCTTTTTTTGTCATTATCTAAAATTTATTTGCAAAGTACAACTTTTTTATTTAAAATTAAAACGAAATGTATTAAAATTATAAAATAAGTTTGATGTTTACCTTAAAAATCAATTCAAAATTTAATCTTACCTTATAATTGTATCCGCCGTTTGATAATTTATCTTGTTAAAAATATTAAGATATCGAGTTGTTGCCGTAATCTACTTTTAGTATTTGTTATAAATATAAAATTTAAACAAAATGTGTGATGTCTCTAAATAATACCCAAATAATGTTTTATTTTAGAAACAACATTTTTACGTAAATATACTTTAGAAAATT
>JASGCT010000035.1 GCA_030053915.1 Alphaproteobacteria bacterium | reverse complement strand
TAAATTGTAATAATTTTTCTTCCATATTTTTTGGTGTAAAATTAAATATTTTAAAAATACAAAATTTAAGTAAAAATACGTTAAAATTTGCGTATATTTACTTAATTTTTCTATCAAAAAAAATTGTATCTTTGCCCCATAATTCAATTCTATGAAAAATAACCTTTACATTTTAATTTTTTTTATAATGGGTTTGAACCTACATTATGGTTGTCAAAATAATAATGTAGATCTTCATCCAGAAATAGCTACGGTATTTAATAACTACCAATGTCAAGGCAGTATGGGGATTTATAATAATGCTAAAGGAAAATTTTGGATATATAATCTTGAAAATTTTCGTGATACGTCTTACCCTGTTGGACAATCTTTGGCATTATTAATGCAATTGATAGCTTTAAACAATGGCGTTATTTCTTTACAGAATGAACATTTGCTTCAATACAATTTGCAATCAATTTATTCAAACTATTATGATACATTAATAACTGCAATTGGTGTTAATAATTTTAATTTTTATAGAGATAGTTTACAATATGGCGGTAAATATAAACTTAATAATTATCAATTTGATAGTTTAAAGTTAAGTTTGCGTTTAACGTGTGATGAGCAATTAGGTTTTATAAAAAAACTCTATTTTAATAAATTACCATTTCAAGAACGCAACCAACAATTACTTAAAAATGCCTTTAACTTATTAACTGTCAATGATTTTACGATCCATTATACGGCATTTGATTTGCAAAATAACCAACGTTCTAAATGGGTTTTAGGTTGGTTAGAAACCAGTTCGCATCCTTTACCCTTTGCTATAAAATTAAGTTCTAACTTTGTAATTTCAAATGAAAAAATTGCTTTGTTTTTAAAAGAATTAGCTAAAAAAATTAATTTATGAGTACATTTTGTTTATCGAATACATCTTATAAACGCTTACCAACACGTGAAGTAAAGATTGGGGAAATGGTGATAGGCAATTTTAATAGAATTTTAATGCAAACGATGACCACTACGAACACCATGGATGTTGAGGCTACGGCCAAACAAATTATTAGTTGCATAGAAGCTGGAGCCGATATCGTACGGGTTACTGCTCCAAGTAAAAAAGAAGCTGAACAATTAAAATTTATAAAAAAAATAGTTCGTAATGCTGGTTATCATACACCTCTTGTAGCCGATATTCATTATACACCGAATGCTGCAGAAATTGCGGCGCGCTATGTAGAAAAAGTGCGTATAAACCCAGGGAATTATATCGATAAAAAAAAATTTGAGTTTAAAGAATATTCAGATAAAGAATATGCTATTGAAATGCAACAAATTGCTGATCGATTTATTCCATTAATTCAAATATGCGAACTATCTGGTACCTGTATAAGAATTGGAACAAATCATGGTTCTTTAAGCGATAGAATTATGAGCCGTTATGGAGATACTCCGATTGGAATGGTTGAAAGTGCTATGGAGTTTATTAGAATTGCCCGCTCACAAAATTTTCATCAAATTGTGGTAAGTATGAAAAGTAGCAATACCTTAGTGATGGTGCATGCTTATCGATTATTAGTGAAAACAATGCTGGAAGAGTTTCAGGAATGTTATCCCATGCATTTGGGCGTAACAGAAGCCGGAGATGGCAGTGATGGACGTATTAAAAGCGCCTTAGGTATTGGTACTTTATTGCATGATGGTATTGGAGATACCATTAGAGTAAGCTTAACCGAAGACCCAGAATGCGAACTCCCCGTCTGTAAACATATTATTGAAAGAATTAAAAAATATACAACGGAATCTTATTTGTACCCTATTCAAAATTTACCATTTAATCCGTACGAGTTTGTAAGAAGACCCACCGAACAAATTTATAATATAGGCAATAAACAAGCTCCAGTAGTTATCGCTGATTTAAGTTATTTAAATGCCATATGCCCTCAAGACTTAAACTGCGTAGGTTATATTTACAACAAAGATACCGACAAATGGTTTATTCAAGATAATGCTGCAGATTTTATTTATACTAAATATAAGGTGTTAGATTTTGCAATACCAGGGTTTTTAAAAGTATTTATTGACGCCGAGTTTTGGCCTAAATCATTTAAAGATAAATATATACCCGTTTATAAATTAGAATCATTCAAAACTCAAAAAATAAAAACAGCTTTAGCGCATGTAATTATCATAAACGAGTTCTCTAAATTTGAAATGACATGCGACCCTAAAATTATTGATGATTTAAAATACACACCCAATGTAATAATTGCCTTAAAGTGTTCAAGCGTTAATTTTATTGCTCAAATTAGACAAAAAGTTTCGTTATTAAGTGCATTAAAAATTACCTGTCCAATAATAGTTTTTAATGATGAATTTATACCATTTATATTTGATTATCAAATTATTAAATGGTCTATTGATTTTGGTTCTTTGTGTTTAGACGGCTTAATTGATGGCATTTGCTTGTCAAACCCCGACATTCTAAATTTAGAAACAATTAAAACAACGCCCATTGAATTTGCAAATAATACGGCATTTCAAATTCTACAGGCAACTCGGTTAAGAATTTCTAAAACCGAATATATCTCGTGCCCAAGTTGTGGGCGGACTCTATTTGATTTGCAAGAAACCACACAAAAAATTAGAGCAGTTACAAATCATTTAAAAGGTGTTAAAATTGCTATTATGGGCTGTATTGTAAATGGACCCGGTGAAATGGCAGATGCTGATTTTGGCTATGTTGGGAGTGGACCAGGAAAAATTACGCTTTACCGTGGTAAAACAATCGTTAAACGAAATATTGATAGTGAACATGCAGTAGATGAATTGATTCAGGTTATAAAAGACTACGGGGCTTGGATAGAACCCACTAGTTTGCATCAAATAAAAAAATCAAAAACCATTAAATAAATTACAGAATGATTGCCTTGATTGTATTGTTAGTGGTTTGTAGTGGATACTATTTTTTTACCATTGGAAAATACCTCTATTATTATTCTAAAATTTCTAAGGTTACTCAACAAGAAAATTTGTTATCTCCTAAAACAACCTTTACAATAATTATCGCGGTACGTAATGAAGAAGATGCCATAGCAGGATGTATAGAATCTGTTAAAAATTTAGATTATCCTCAACATTTATTTGAAGTACTTATTATAGATGATGATTCAACCGATAATACCCTTAAAATACTACAAAAGTCTATTGCACTCAGTTCAAATATCAAATTATTGTTTTCGAAGGATTATAATTCAGCCGAACAATCATTTGGTAAAAAAAAAGCTATAGAATATGGTATTTTAAATAGTTGTCATGAATGGATTGTAACAACAGACGGCGACTGTTTAGTACCTGCGGATTGGTTAAGTTCTATGGATCATTTTATCCAATTACATTTAGAGTGCAACATGGTAGTAGCACCAGTAAATTTAATAGCTTTAAAAGGATTGGGATATAGTTTTCAACATTTGGAATTTTTGAGTTTTCAAGGGATGAGTGCCGCTATGACCAATACAGGCACTTATTGTTTATGTAATGGCGCTAATTTAGCCTATTTAAAAAAATGTTTTTATGAAGTAGGTGGTTTTAAGGGTATTAACGAGATACCCTCCGGAGATGATATGTTGTTGATGGAAAAATTTTTAGCAACGTACCATAGTACTAAAATAAAATATTTGTTTGATTTTAAAGCAATTGTAAAAACATATCAAGTAAAATCTTTAATTGCTTTTTTAAACCAACGAAATCGCTGGGGTTCCAAATTGAAGTTTTTAAAAAATAAAATAATGAAATGCGATATAGCATTGGCACTTTTGTTTCATCTTTTATTAATAATGCTTTTATTTATTGGTTTGTTTCATACAAAATTTTTATTTTTATTTTTATTTTTATTTTTATTAAAAATTATCATTGAAGGTGTTTTTTTATATAAAGTGATGCAATTTTTTAAATCTACCTACCTTCTAAAAAACTATGTGTTGATACAATGTACGTATTTGTTTTATATTATTATAATGGGAATTTTTAGTCTAAAACAATATTATAGCTGGAAGGGTAGAGATATAAAATAATGCCAAATTATATTCTCTTAAACTTATTTTTTATTACAAAAACTATGTTTATAAAAAACTGTTGGAGCATTAATTGATATGATTTTTCTAAATTTGTTGAAAGTACCCAATGATTCAAATTTTGGTACGTGCATTTTCCAATAATATCAAATCCTAAAATAATATATTTTTTTAGTAGCTTTTCACCTCTACCTTCACGCGCCATTGCAAAAAATGCTTTGGTACGTTGGTTAGCTAAAAAGATTGATTTGTACAACATGGCATTGATGTAGTTTGGATAACTTCGATATAAATGGTGCTTAACATTTCCACAAAGTCTGTCAATTAATAGGATATCGTCATTCTTAAATGATTCAAAATTAATATGATAAATTTCTGTATATTGAGAATCTAAGATATGATGTTTAATTGTATTTACGTCACTATAACACCGAGAACTTAATAATAAATCTTTAGTAAAATTATCATAAACTATTATTAATTTGTAGTTATGGTGCATATCAGAATCATCATAAAAATGTTCGTTTAATTTTAATGGTGTTTGTAAATAGGCATTTTTCCTTAGGTTTTCTTCTTTTGAAAGCCAAAGAGTATCTTTAGAATTTGAAGATTTTATCAATCTAACATAAGAATTATTATCATGACAAATTGGAGGTTTTAATTCAATAATTTTAACTTTAATTCTAAATAAAAAATTAAACTTAAAGTAAATAAAAATAAAAATCAATAAAATCATTAAAAAAATGAAAATAACTGAATATTCAACTAAATTTTTTAAAAAATGATAAAAATGATAAATATAATAATGATGGTTCATTTAAAATAATTGTATTTTGCAAGGAATGGAATTAGATATATTTAATGATATGGTTGGTTTAAAAACTGGGGTAAAATTTGGTGGGATATTAAATTGATATTTGGTTGCATAGACAGCTAAAAATGCTAAAATTTGTGACATAGCAAATTCAGCCCCTAAACAAGTTCTTTGACCTAAACCAAATGGTATAAAAATATGTTCGTGATTAAATTTTTTTTCGTTATCTAAAAATCGCTCTGGAATAAATTCAAGGGGTTTATGCCAATATTTGGGGTTGCGGTGTAATCCTCTAATAGCAAGTATAATTAAGGCATTGGGTTCTACCTCATAATTAAAAAATTCGTTGATATTGGGTTTAATTTTACGTACTAAATTATACGCAGGTGGATATAAACGCAAGGTTTCCAAAATTACTGCCCTACAATATTTTAAACGATATAAATGCTGAACCTCAACATTTTCTTTACCTATAACTTGTTCTAATTCTTGTATTACACGTTTTAATACTTGAGGGTGCTTATTTAACAAAACCCACACCATAATATGAGCAATTGAGGTGGTTTTAAAACTGGCAATTAACATATTCATTACCTCATCTTTTATAGATGGAATATATAAACTTTGGTTTAATTGATTTTGATTTTGACTGTTAAGTAAATGATAGGCAAAATTTGTACGATCTGAATGTAAAGAATCATGCATTAAATCTTGAATTGCATAATTAATATAATCTAATTTTTTTCTAAATTTTGGATAAAATGGCGCCTTTAATGGTAATTTTAAAAAACTATAGTATTGTTGGTTTATAGTAAACATAATACTATCTAAATAATTGATAAAATAGGGATAATCTTTAGAAATGTCCATGCCAAAAAGTGCTTGAGACGAACTTTGTAATGTATATTTTTTAAGTAATAAATCTAAATTACATTTACTTTGTAATGGAGGAAAATAATTTTCAAATTCAATACTTGTTTTTAAAAAATTATTTAAAATAGTATTAAATGATTCTTTATGAAAAAAAGGCATTATTCTTTTTTTATCTTGCACCCAATCTGGACCATCTTCCATTGTAAAAATGCCATGTCCTACCAATGTTTTTAAAATTTGATTCCCTTCACTTTTCATAAACTTGGTAGATTCTGATACTAAACAAGCATGCATGCAATCGGGGTTATCTGTAACATATACATGATTGTGAGGTAATTTTATACTAACAATTGGATTGTTGCTTAAAGCCACCTTACTTGGATATTCTATCGGATTTTGCTTAAGATGAAATAAGTTCAACCAAGAATTTTTATTATATATTTCAATTTTTTTAGCCATACGATAGTTTATTTTATAATATTAATCAATTGTTTTTATATAATAAAAGTTTTGTAAATAATTACAAAATATTACTTAATGATTAGTTGATAGCTTATGCATAAACTAAGCTATCATCAAGATCATCTTCTCCAGAAAATTTTCTTAAATTTTTAATAGCATAACGCATTCTAGCTAAAGCTGTGTTAATACCACAATTTGTTTTTTGGGCAATAGTTTTGAAATCCCATTGATATTTTATTTTATATAACACAGTAATTCGTTGCTCTTCGGGTAGCTTATCTATATTTTTATATAAATTTTCCATGATTTCATTTTTGTAGTGTTGATTTTCTTTTTCAGAATGCATATCTACTGAGTAACAATGGGGGCTCACATTATCTAAGGGACAATTCTGTTCATGCTTTTTAGCTCTACGACAATTATCTAAAAAATAATTTTTACAAATTCGTAACGCCCATTGAATAAATTTCCCCCTATCATCATAGTTCATATTATATTTTAGATGCTCATATATTTTAATACAAACCTCTTGATAAATTTCTTCTGTTTCATACTTATTCCTAGTAAAACTGGAAATTGTACGAATCATTTTTAATCGATGCTTCATAAATAATACATTAATAGCATTCGTATCACCATTTCTAAATGATTCTATTAACAATGAATCATCGTTTAATTGAATTTTTGCATTCATAAAAACTGTTTTAAATTATAAATTTTGGTAAAGGTACAGTTTGTTAAATATTTTTTAACGAAATGTTAAAAACTTCATAACGTAAAAAACTTATCCACATTTTGAAACTTAAATTTATATGCTAAACAATGTTAATAACATAGTTTCGTTTATAATTTAACAAAAATTTATACAACATGAAAAACATCTTAAAATTACTTATTTTAGTTTTAGTGCTATCACCATTTAATGGAAAATCTAATATCCATTTTATAAATTTTGAAAAAATTCCCAATTATTTACAATTATATCAAAGAATTCAACTTTTTGTGGATTATCATGATTATTTTCAAAGTCAACATAAAAATTTAGACAATGGTCTAAACGATGACTACTTTATTTATGAATTTAAATCAAGTTTTAATGAAATTCTTGGTTATGATACGTTTAATATCGAAACAAATTTACTTTTAAGTGAAGTATCTATCATGTTATTTCAATTAAAACAATATGAATATAATGAAACAGCCAAATCTTTCTTAGAAAAAGCCGTAACACTAGGCGTAGATCCATTTAGAAAACATTGGTTTTTAGGAAATTTTCATTGGTTAAACCAAAATATGGAGTACGCACTGAACCATTATCACAATGCTCAAAACGTAGCACAAGAAGATAACGTTAATATTCCAGTTGAATTTTGGCAAGACTATAATAAAGTTATGAATCAAACGCATTCTTGGGCAGCCCTAAAATCTGGATTAAAAAACATTAAACTTTTAGGATATGAATATAATGACGATGAGTTTAATTATACTAAATCTATTGATAATGAATTACAAAAATCTGCGCCAGAGTCCTTCCTTACAAATCGAGACATTTGGGCAGCCAGAATCATAGGTAATAGAAACCATTTTTATAGTCGTGCCTTAGGAATCCATTTTAATATACACAATACATCAAAAATTATTTTTAATCATTACGAAAATTACACCGCGTCAATTAAAATCTTACCACAAGCCCTGCCTAACAATCTTGGTGAATTAAAAGAATATACTATCGAAATTATCCCAACAGTTTATAATAAAATTCAAACGAAATACGACTTTATTAGTGATATTGAAACAATGTATCCTAATAGATCTTTTTATCATTTTCCCCAACCCTTAAACGATTATCATGCTTTTGAAGCTGTACAAAAATCACCGAAGAAAGATAAAGAATTTATTGTTTATGTAGATAAAACCGCCCCACTGTACAGCGGCGTAACTATTGAAATGCCCGAACTTAGTAATCTCCAAAATAATTTATATTTTAACCCCAATACCAAAATTGAAAGACTTAATAATAAAATATTCTATAAAATTATTTTAAAATCAAGTCCGGATATTTATCCTTTAGCCTTAGAAGAGTTTAAAAAATTTATACAAAATAATTGGATCTTAGAATAAAATAAAAATTAAATTATGGCAATCATTTTACCAGTAAATGGCATGAACCCGATATTACCTAAATCGTGTTTTTTAGCACCCAACGCTACTATTGTTGGCGATGTAACCATGGGTGAACATTGTAGTATTTGGTTTAATGCCGTATTAAGAGGCGATGTAAATCATATCACACTTGGAAATAATGTTAATATTCAAGATGGGGCTTGCATTCATTGTACTTATTTAAAACATGCCTGTGTATTGGGTAACAATGTTTCGGTAGGACATAATGCCATTGTTCATGGATGTACTGTAGATGATAACGTGCTCATTGGAATGGGGGCAATTGTTATGGATGGTGTACATATAGAATCTAATTGTATTATCGCCGCCGGTGCTGTAGTATTAGAAGGTACTAAAATTGAAACGGGATCGATTTATGCCGGCGTCCCAGCAAAAAAAGTGAAGCAAATTTTGGGAGACTCTATTCATCAAGAAATTAAACGTATTGCTAACAATTATATCATGTATTCAAGTTGGTTTAAAGAACATGAATAAGAGACTGTATTTTATTTAAAATGGTATATATAATATGTTACTAAAAATGCATCCTTTAAACCCAGAACCACGTTTAGTTCATAAAATAATAACGTGTTTAAAAAATAAAGGCACTATTATCTACCCTACAGACACTGTTTATGGCATTGGATGTTCCATTTATGCCTCTGAGGCAATTGAAAAAATTTGTAAGTTAAAACACATTGCACCCAATAAAGCAATGTTGAGTATCATATTTGCCGATTTAAAACATATCAGTGATTTTTGTAAACCTTTTAATACCTCCGTGTTTAGAACATTAAAAGCATACCTTCCAGGTCCGTTTACATTTATTTTAGAAGCCAATAAAAATATACCTAAAATACTATTATCCAATAGACGCACTATCGGAATAAGGATTCCTAATAATATCATTACCAACCGTTTAGTGAAAGAATTAGAACACCCCATTATAACCGCCTCATTACCACAAGACCCAGAATTAACTTATATAACCGACCCTGAAGCCTTATATGACAAATACCAAAATCAAGTAGATTATGTCATTGACGGTGGAAATGGCACCAGCCAATTTTCAACCATTGTTGATGTTACAGTGTCCCCACCAGAAATCATTAGACAAGGCATCGGCATTTTTTCATAACAAGCTGATGTGAGTGTTTGTTAAAATTTTTTGTTTTTTCTTTAATATATAATCATTTTTGATTAACTTGCCCCAAAAATGTATTTATGAAGTTTGGTTATATCCTTTTTGTATGCATTACAATGCTCCCATTTATGTCATCTTGTTTTCCAACAGATAGCGAATATGTTTATCAAAAACAAGATAGTATTCCTAAAACTATAACACCTATTTTTTATAAAGGCGCCGATATTAGTTGGGTAACCGAAATGGAAGCTAATAATTATAATTTTTACGATTCTAATGGAAAGCAGACTGATATTTTTGTTTTATTAAAACAATATCAAATAAATACCATTCGGCTTAGAGTATGGGTGCATCCTAATGGTGGTTGGAATGGTATAAACGATGTATTAGTGAAAGCCAAACGTGCGGCAGCAAACGGATTTTATATACTAATTGATTTTCATTATAGCGATTGGTGGGCAGATCCTGGAAAACAAACAAAACCAGCAACTTGGGCAAATGTTCCCTTTGCGCAATTAAAAGACTCTTTAAGAATGCACACCATTGAAACCCTAACAGCGCTTAAAAATAATAATATTACGCCGTTTATGGTTCAAATTGGTAACGAACTAGATAATGGCTTACTTTGGCCCGATGGTAAGGCTTCGGTTAATATGAATCAATTTGCTCAACTTATTACCACTGGTTACGATGCTACCAAACTAGTATTCCCTAATGCAGTTGTGATGGTTCATGTATCTAATGGCTATAATAATGATTTATTTCGCTGGATCTTTGACGGATTAAAATCTAATAATGGCAAATGGGATGCCATTGGTATGTCGTTATATCCACCAATAGACTCTAAACAAACAAATACTTGGCAAACATATAATGCCCAATGTTTAGCAAACATGAACGATATGGTAAACCGATATAACTCTGATGTTTTTGTTGTAGAAATTGGAAGTCCTTTCGATTTACCAGAAATAGGATATAATTTTATTACCGATTTATTGAAAAAAATAAAATTAGTTAATAATAATAAGGGTCGTGGTATAATGTTTTGGGAACCAGAATGTTATAATTGGATGAATTATAAACTTGGCGCATTTGATAGTCAAGGAAAACCTACTAAAGCCATGAATGGTTTTAAAGATTGATAGGCATTTTATGATGTATGGTCTAAAATAATCTTCCATTGACCTTGAATTTTCTTAAATACCAAACTAAACCCGCCCGATTTTATACCATCATTGTTTTCGAGTTGCCACTTTCCTAAAACGTACAAAGCTGTTTCATTAATTTTAGTTATTGATAAAATTTCAAAGTTTAAATCACCCATGGCCACTCTACTAGGATATGCATTTTTGTAATAGTTTAACATGTTGTTATATCCAGACACGATGCCCTTTGAGGTAAAAAAAATAAGGCTATCTGATTGCCAATAAGCCGACATAAAATTTTCTATTTTACCACGATCCCAAGCATCTACTTGGTCGTTTAATATCTTTCTAATGTCTTGTTCTACAGAATTTTGTGCGTATATAATACCTGTAAATCCTAAAAATAAAATTGTAATGATGCGTTTCATATTTTTTGTCAAAGATACATAAAAAACTGATAATGCTTCAAAAAAAATACATTTTTTAAATAACAAAATTAATAATAAGTTCTGGTTCTATTAATTTTTAAGTCGCGCAATAGTTGCGATTTAGGTTGAAAAATAATAGATATATTTTTATAGTACCCAAATGGAATAGCCGTGATGCTAAGTTGCCAACAATGCATCTCCCTTGAAATGGTTAATTGTAAGTTCCCTAATTGAAAGGGGGTTAAATCGATATAAACCGAAGCCCCAATTTTCCATTTTTCTGTAATACTAAAATCGCCCGAAATATTTGTATTAGCAGTTACAGTATTAATTTGTTGCGAAAAATTAGGCGTTAAACTATTGGTATAATTGATACCAAAACTCAAATTTAAATTCCACTTTGTTTTAAAATCTAAATAATCTTGTGGGTTCGAATACGCATTTTGTTGTTGCCGTAACTGGTCGTCTGGAGTAATGATATTATCTTGATTCGAAGTCGTATTGTTTTTATTCGATTCCTCGTCATCTTTTTTACTTGAAAATGACGTACTTACATTTAAAAATGCATTGGTGAATCGCCCAAATTTTCCATTTTTAAAATCAATATTATAGGTATTCACTCTGTAACCAAAAGCATTTGTTTTATACATATCTAAGGTAGCACCCGCATTTAAACTTAATGTTTTAAATAAAGTGGTTCTAAAATAAATACTTAGTGGTGATAAGGCAAAGCTATCTGCTAATAAATTGTACGACCCTGTAATACCAAAACCTTCAATAACTTTTACTTTTTTATAGGCAATTTTGGTAGAATCGCTATAGTCGCGTACTTTTGCTTCTATAAAATTATCAAGCCCAAAACTAATATTACCTTGTTGCCCCGGATTGATAGCGCTACCAGTAAGTAAACTAAAGGTTTGTACACGCCCCATGGTATCTACTTGAACTTTGTACACAAAGGGTTTACTAACATCTGGCGTATAACTAAAACTTAAGGAAGGCGTTAATTGATGCCTAATACCTAATACGCGTTTAGAGGAATCAAATAAAAATGTTCCAAATAATCTGGTAGATAAACTGATACCCAACGAAACCGAAGGTTGTCTAATTAATCCACTTTCTAAATTAGCTATTAATGTATCGTAACTCATTGTTGTATCGGCTCTTTTTAAACGCGTCCATTTTTGACGTATGCCGCTACCTGCCCAATTTTCAGAATAATTTATAAACGGGCTCACCGTTACTGGTCCTAATTGAGGTAAGGTAAGTTGAAGTGGCACGTTATGCGTAGCCTGCCAACGTATATTTTTACTTATTTGATTTCCAATATTGGGCAGTGTGTCATTATATTGAAAATTATTTAAAAAAGTTCCAGTATAACCTAAAGAAAGTTTTTCGTACCATTTAGGGCTCGTCGCATTTTTTTTCTGAAAGGGATATTGCGGTTGCAACGTTAAAGATATGGACGGTAAGGTAAAATTATAATTATGCGTTGCATTATTTTGATTGTGATTTAAAGACAAATTTAAAAGGACTAAATCATCCCAACTTTTATTAAAAGATACGCTTGATTGAGCTTGGCTTTGATAAATTGAATTTAAATTAGACACTTGAGACTGATTTAAATTTGACGATTGAAAATTTATATTACTGCTAAATGTAATGCCAGGACGCACCTTAGGGTCTAAATTATGATTAAGCCTGATTCCAAAACTACTTGAATTAAAAAATTCTTGGGAAGACGTATAAGTAGTATTTCTAATGCGGTCGTAATTATAGGATAGTAAAAAACCACCCTTAAATCGATACCGATAATCGTAATTTCCACCTAAGCTTGTTTGCACACTACCATATAAATACAAATTCGTAGTTAGTTTTAAGTCGATATTGTCGTTAATTACTTTATAATAACTACCACCTTCTAAACCAAATCCATAACGCTGATTTTCATTAATAGCCGGAAGACTAAATCCAGATTGACGGTTACTATTTACAATTGGATAAATAATAAAAGGTAGGGCAACTGGTATTTTAACGCCTTCTACTTCTGGAAACGTTGCATTGGCTAAACCTAATTTTTTATTGATTAATTTTGACTTTGAAGACCCAAACGAATAATGTGGATGATCTAAATTACAAGTAGTAAAATTAACTTTTTTGGCATAATAATCTGTGGGACTCACTTTTTTCATCGATTCTGCATGGATAAAAATTTCACCTTGTTGAAAATAGGTGTTTTTAGTTAAGCCCTTGCCTGTTTTTATGTTGTATAGAATCGTATCGCTAATGCTGGTTATATCTTTATCTACAATGGTGGGATTATTTAATAAATCTTGAGCAGTAGAATCAGTAGTTCCATAAGCCTCAAGGGTTTGTTTTTTTTGATAGAAAATAATGGTGTTAGCATTTAAATCTGTCTCGCCGTATTTTGTTTTCGATTTGCCATAAAGCTTAAATTGATAATCTTTTAAATTGATAACCACGGAATCCTCGGCAGAATAATCAATTTTTTGATCCAAAGAATCAGATGAAATATTTGATATTTGGGTATTGGTATCAAGTAAAGCCAAAGTATCCGTTATTACATTGGTATCCCCAAGCACTTTATTTGAATCTAGGGTGGCTTTATTTATTTTTACAGAGGTTTTAGCAACCATTGTATCTATTTGTTTATCTATACATATATCATTTTGTTGACAACTTCCATACCTACTCCACATAGCTACCGATTTATTGGTATTAAACCCCATTAAACAGCCCATAAAAAAAATAATTCCAACGTATTTTAAAAAATTAATTGTTTTAAAACATAATAATTTAAAAAAAAATGTATCTTTGTGGTAAAATATCATTGCACAAAATTAACAACAAAATGCTTAATAATTCTATAAATTTTACAAAATCTTTAACTTATTTAAGAAAATACGTAGTTTTTTTGCTACTCATGTGTTTTTCTTTAGTTTTAAGCTATGCTAATTTAAAACAAACTACTAATTCTTCAAGTATAAAAAAAATTATTATAGATCCTGGTCATGGTGGGTCAGACGGGGGGGCAAGAGGCAAATATTCCAATGAAAAAGACATCGCATTAGCCATCTCTTTAAAATTAGCGAACTTTTTACGAAAAAATTTACCAGATGTAGAAATTATTTTAACCCGAGAAACCGATGTCTTTCATACTGTTGGACAAAAAGCTAAATTTGCGAACGCTCAAAAAGGCGATTTGTTTATTTCTATCCATACCAATTCGGCGTCTGGTGGTTTATTAAAAACTTTTATAGGTTACGAAACTAAAACCTATTATGTTAAAAAAGGGAAAAATAAAATAAAAAAAACCAAGAAAGTTAGAAAATATAAATACACACACTTACCCAGCAATGCGCAAGGCACTGAAACCTATATTTATAATGTTAATAAGTCTGAACAACGTTTGGAGGCGGCGAACGAGATTACCGAAGATTACACCGAAGATTTAGATAGCGCTTCGATAGCTGAAATTGATGCGATGACCGAAAAATTAGAAAATGACCCATCTCAAAAAATTTTAGCCAGACTTTTAACGCAAGATTTTTTTGAAAAAAGTGCTGCCCTTGCACTAACTATTGAAGAAGAGTTTAAAAAAGCAGGGCGTTTAAGCCGAGATGCACGCCAACGCGATAAAGGAATCTGGGTGCTTCAGGCAGTTACGATGCCTGCTGTACTTATCGAAACCGGATTTATTTCTAATAAAGAAGAAGAAGATTATTTAAATAGTGAAGAAGGACAAAATCAACTTTGTGAAGCTATAACTAAAGCTATTATTAGATATAAAAATACTTTAGATAAATAAATGGTTAATAGTAATTATTTAACCTCACTTAAAATTGCTTGACCGCGTTTACTATTTTTTCCCATTTTTTTCTTATCTTTGCACCATGATTTTACTCGAAGCCAAGAATATCGCTCAAATTTGGAAAAACGAAACCAAACAAGAACTCGACTCTTTAAAAATTTCGGGTTTAAGAGAACCCCATTTAGCTATTATACAAGTAGGCGACAATCCTGCCAGTTCTATTTATGTGAAACATAAAATGAAAGCCTGTGCCGAAGTTGGTATCAAAACCACCAATTATAATTTTAGCAATATTTCCGAACCCGCCCTCATTCAACTCGTAGAATCCATTAATTACGATCCATTAGTAGATGGTATCTTAGTGCAATTACCCCTACCAGCTCCTATTCTAAAACGTAATATCATTAAGTATATCAACCCGCTGAAAGATGTCGATGGCTTCCACCCAAGTAATATTGGGGCTTTAGCTACCGGACATCCAACCTTTATTCCCGCCACACCATTAGGCGTCCAATTTTTGCTTAAAAAATATAATATTGATATACAACAAAAAAATGTTGTCGTAATTGGACGTAGTAATATTGTAGGACGACCCTTATTTTATCTGTTTTCAAATCCACCCAATAATAATACCGTTACACTATGTCATCGCTACACTAAAAATTTGCCTGAAATAGCCTCTAAGGCTGATATTTTAATGGTGGCTATAGGAAAACCCAATTTTGTTACTCAAGATTTTGTTAAAGAAGGTGCCGTAGTGGTAGATGTTGGTATCAATCGACTACAAATTGCTGATAATCAATCTAAAATAGTTGGAGATGTTGATTTTGAACATGTGAAATCTAAATGCTCGGCAATTACGCCAGTGCCGGGTGGGGTAGGGCTGATGACAGTATCGGCATTATTAAGTAATACCCTTTTGGCATTTAAAAGAATTCATGGAATCTAAAGCTGTAACATCATGTTCTTTGCCAGTCATGGAACATTTTTATACCCTGCAAGGTGAAGGCTATAACCAAGGGAAGGCTTGTTATTTTATTCGTTTAGCGGGTTGTAACGTAGGTTGTCTGTGGTGCGATGTGAAAGAAAGCTGGTCTGCCGAAAATTTTCAGAAAATTTCCATCGAAACAATTTATGAAACCATTGCTCAAACTGGGGCAAAGTATATCGTGATCACAGGTGGAGAACCTAGTTTATATAATTTGACTGAATGGACAGATTTTTTACATAAAAAAGAATGCACCATTTTTTTAGAAACCGCTGGCACCAATAGTATTCAGGGGCATTTTGATTGGATATGTCTATCTCCCAAAAAATTTAAAGCACCGCATACAGAAAATTTTAATAAAATACATGAACTTAAGGTTATTATTGCCCATCCTTCTGATTTTAAATGGGCAGAAAAATTTTTACCAATGGTATCCCCGCAGGTAAAATTATATTTACAACCCGAATGGTCAAAAGCCTCTAAATTACAACCTTTAATTATAGATTATATTAAGTCAAATCCGCATTGGACTTTATCTTTACAAATTCATAAATATTTACAAATACCGTAACCAATTGTAACTGACGTTTCATGAAGAGGTAACCTATAAGCCTAACATAAAAATTGAAGGATTGGTAGCTACCTCTATTTTTTTAAAACCTCTATAACAAATTTAATGGCTACATTTAATTTTGAAGCAATTATTTTGTGGTCTTTTATATATTCAGATAAAGCTAATATACTATTTTTAATAGCTTTATCTTTTTCTTCAATAGTTTTATCTTTTTCTTCTAATTTTTTATAAACTTCTTCAATTTCTCTTTTATGCACAGTTTCTACAATTTTTTCTCTAACTAAAGTTTCTTCAGCTATTTTTATCCTCTCAGATGTTTCAAAATCAATATGAGCATAATCAATGATATGCACTACTTTTTTTATCCCTTTATTGTGGGTATTCACTATATAATTTTCAGGGTTTTTAATAGATTGATAAATTAAATCTAACCAATCTCGATATTTCTTCGGTGTTGTAGGTTTGGAATAAAACGGATTTAAAAATAGCTGTTTATGTCCAAATATTTTTATCTTTTGTTTGCCTAAGTTTTCAGGGTCTAAATCTTGCAATAACACTTCATCTTCGATATACATAGATTCTTCTTGATTATATTTATAAGGACTTGTTAGAATAATAACACTAAAAACCTTTTTATTAATTTTGTATTTATTGGATGACAGATTTTGTTGTTGGGTAATAGTGTTTAAAAAATTTCCTAAAAATCGATCAAAATGATAATCGTAAGGAATTCGTTGAATTTCAACTATAATTCTATTTTTGGTATCCTCTGCAAAAATGTCTAATTTAAATTTGATATTTCCTTTAGCATCTTTAAAACTTTTTTCGGTTTCGATTTTGGCTGGATTAAAATCGATGTCATATAAATCTTTAATAAAGGATTTTAAAACTAATTTGTCAGTAAAAGCCATTTTAAATACCACTTCGTTGCTTAAAGGTGCTAACATAGATTTTATTTTTTACAAAATTAAGAAAAAATTGGAAAATTTTATAAAAATCTGACTTTATTTTTTAATGTTTAACATAAAAAAATGATTTTGACAATGATACATGGTTAATGAGTGCACACCTTATTCTTTTGAAATCATGATTAAAGCTCTGTGGTGAAATACCCTCTGTATCTCTGTAGTTCAATCCTCCGCGTCAATATATTAAAACTCTTTATACTCTGCGCCTCTGCGCCTCTGCGGTGAAACCTGATTGTTCAATAAAACGAAACAGACTTTCAGCAAATGCAACAGCCAACTCGTTATCACTATGAATACAAATAGTTTCAACGGGCATAGGAATTATTTTTCCTGATATTGTTTCAACTTTTTTTTCTGTAATCATCATTTTAATTTGTTCAAAAACCAAATTATTATCATGTATTACAGCCTTCGGTTCACTTCGAGGTATTAACAAACCATTCTCTTGATAACGGCGGTCGGCAAACCCTTCAGCAAGAACCTGAAGCCCTAGTTTTTTAGCCTCATCGTATAAAGGTGTAAAAGGCATAGCATAAAAAAACAACTGGTCATCAATATCCTTAGTAGCTTGGGCAATGGCTTTAGCAACCTTTGCATCTTTACACGCCATATTATACAAGGCACCATGAGGTTTTACATGATGTAAATTTGTTTTTAAAACCTTTGTAACTCCAAGTAAAGCGCCAATTTGATAAACACATATATCATATACCTCTTGGGCACTTAAATCCATATTACGGCGTCCAAAACCTTGTAAATCTGGAAAACTTGGATGCGCTCCAATGGTAACTTTATTCTCGATACATTTTTGGGCTGTTTTTAACATGATACTGGAATCGCCAGCATGAAAGCCACAAGCAATATTTGCCGAACTTATATACTTCATTAATAATAAGTCTTTCTCGTTTTTATAACTACCAAAACCTTCGCCAAGGTCGCAATTGATATCAATTGTGTTCATATATAAATTTTAAATTTTCTTTTAATGAATGATAGTATTTTTCTTCTTGAATCAATAAATTTTTTGCATGTTCTAAGGTTACGCCTTCAAATTGAATAGTATCGCCACTAACTAATTGCGCTAATAGAGGTAAATCGTATTTTATTACGTTACCAATCTTAGGGTAGCCGCCTGTAGTTTGATGATCAGCCATTAAAATTATTGGTAAGCCATTCGGTAACAATTGGATTGTTCCAAAATTTACAGCAGACGACAACATCTCTTTTTTGTTGGAGTAGCTTAATAAAGCGCCAGAAAGGATATAAGCCATTCTATTAGAATTACTTAGAATTACATAATTCGAGTTTAAAAAATCTTCTTTTGAGCCTAAAGTTAAATTATTAAACTCAGGATTTTTAATAAATCTAATTTTGGGATTTTTTTGATAGCGAGGCAATACAGAATTTGCTAATTTTAGGTTTTTAAGACAACTCTTTTTTTTGAGATTTAGACTATCTATTTTTTTTAGTATTTTGCCACCAAAATTAGCTAAAATATTAGTGCTACAACTGTTCATAACTGTCTTTATTTTAAAGCCTCCAGCCACAGCTAAATAAAGTCTTTGTCCGTTTATTTTTTGTTTAAATTTCAACCGATCTCCTTGAGCCATTTTAATAGAACACCAATTAGAAATCGGGCTGTCATTTAGTTCGGCTCCAAAATCAGCCCCACCAAGTGCAATAATACAAGGCGTATTCATTTGAATTTCAGCAGCCGGAAAGTGCATTTCAATCACAGCTTCATTGGGTGCATTCATTAATAAAATATTTAGTAAACGCATGGCTTTATAATCCATAACACCATTAGGATTCACCCCAAGATGTTGATAATCATATCGTCCTATATCTTGAATGGTACTTAAAACTCCCGATTTAATAAACACGAGGTCTGGCACACCGTTCAAGGCTTCACGTTGTTGTTTAGTTTGATTTTTTTGCAAACATCTTTTAACAGGTACAAATCGAACTTGGTCGCCAATTTTAAAAGGTGATGGGGGCGTTTTGGAGGCATTAAAAAAATCAAAATTTGTCCTGCCAATAATGTGCCACCCACCTGGTGAATCAACTGGATAAACACCCGTTTGATTACCACCAATTCCTACTGAACCTGCCTCTACTAAAGGTCTTGGCGTATCCCTTCTTGGTGTATGTAATTGTTCAGCCAGCCCACCCAAATATAAAAAACCCGGTAAAAATCCTAACATATAAACTCTATAATTTACCGAACTATGTAAGGCAACTACTTCTTGAATAGACAGGTTATGATAATGAGCAATATATTCCAAATCTTCGCCATTGTAAACTACAGGTATTTCATGAGATGTTGATGGCAAAATAGCTTTCGTGCTAAAATTTTCTATAGTTTTGGTAACGAATTGCTTTAGTTCAATTAAATTATAAGGCGTCTGTAATGGATTATAAATAATTGTTAAGGCGGCATACGTAGGAATAGCTTCCTGAAAACCAGAAAATGGATTATGGCTGAAATATTGAAATAATTGAAAAACAAATTGATTTATTTCTACAGAAATTTTATTGCCAAAATCGATTTGAATTGATAACTCATTTAAGGCTTGTATAGAAAATTTAAAGTGCATTGCTATTCATATTTTATGTTCAAAAACACAGTTATTGTAATTTTATTGTTAAATATAACATAATTTTAAAGTATAAATCGATAACAAAGATACAATAAAAATTTTATATTATAATTTTTCATTTAATTTTTAATAAGGTTACATTTTTTTTACTATTTTTGCACACCATTGGTCCCGTAGTTCAATGGATAGAATAGAAGTTTCCTAAACTTTTGATACAAGTTCGATTCTTGTCGGGACTACACATGAATATAAAAAATATAACCCTTAAACCGGTTATAAAAAAAATGTTTCTTATTATTAATATCTGCCTGTCATTAGGACTATTAGTTAATGATATAATTCCTTTTTTACCTGCAAATATAGCAGTATGGGCAAGCGGTTCTACTTTATTATTTATTTACCTTTTAATAATCAATGTGGGCTTTATCTTCTTTTGGCTCATGCTATCACCAAAATATGCCATTTTCCCATTCATTTGTCTCTTACTTTCCTATAAACAAATTTATGTCTTGTTTGCCTTTCATCCTTCAAGTACATTTATTAAAACTAAAAAAATATCCACAAGTGTAAGGGTCATGACCTGGAACATTCAAAGTTTTAAAGGCAATTATAATTATAATGACCCTAAAACAATTACACATAAATTTTTAAATGTAATTGACCAATTTCAACCTGATATTTTGTGCTTACAAGAATTTAGAAATTTAGAATCTAATAAAGAATACAATCGTCTTCAAGTTTTGAAAAAAAAATATCCCTATTGCTTTTTTAAACCAGATTATTTTGCTAAAAATAAAGCTGAATTAGGGTGTGCTATTTTTTCAAAATATCCTATAACCGAAGTGAGCTCTTACAAACTACCTAATTTAGAAAGTATGCTTTCAATTACTACCACTTTAGAAGATAAACCTATTAAAATTTATAATACCCATTTGCAATCTTATAAGTTTAAACCTGATGATATTGAAACTATTAAAAATGTATCTTCTAATCAAGACTTTGAATGGATTCATGTATTTAGTGTAATAAAAAAAATTTATCAAGCTAATAAAAAACGCTATCTACAAGCCGATTTTATAAAAAAATCGGTTCTTAAAAACGCCCTCCCTGTAATTTTATGTGGTGATTTTAACGATATACCTAATTCTTATACCTATTCTAATATTCTTAAAGCAGGTTTAAACGATGTTTTTTTAAAAACTAATTTTGGTTTTGGTAGTACTTATGATGCGTTGTTTCAATTATTAAGAATTGATTATATTTTATTCTCCAATCAGTTTTCACCTTTACAATCTACCATTATCGAAAATAACATAAGCGATCATAAATTTATTGTTGCCGATTTTTTATTAAACGATTTTTAATGTTCTACAAACCCAAACATATTATCTTTGACTTAGCTGGCGTATTTTTTAATATTGATTTTAATAGTGTGCCCAATTATTTCGACCAACACGGCTTTACAAATTTTAAACAATATTTTACCAAAACAAACTATGGTGCGTTTTTTAATAATTTAGATTTAGGCATTTATAGCTACGACACGGTTTTTGAAACCTTTAGAAAACATTTTAAATGCCAATTATCCGATAACTGTATCCGCACCGGCTTTGAAACCTTGATAGGTAGCTTTAGACCTCGTTTAATCAATTGGGTCAAAACCCATCAAAACCAATACAAATTTTATTTACTTTCCAATAACAACCCCGTTTCTTATCCATATATCATGATGCGTTTTTATGAAGAATTTGGCTTTAGTTTTGACACCTTATTTCAGAAAACATTTTATTCTCAAAATTTGAAAATGATGAAACCAGACCCAAAAGTATTTTATCATGTTATCGAAAAAACAGGATTAAAACCCGAAGACACGTTATTTGTGGATGATACATTTCATAATGTTGAATCGGCGATGACCTTAGGATTTAAAGTGTTATACCTTGAAAGTGAATCTGATTTTTTTAATTTAAATTTATAATTATGTTCAAATTTTTTAAAACCTGGGTACTCATTGGTGCTATATTTTGTACAATCAGTACAAATGCACAAGTACTTCCAGTACGCGACCAAGCTACTTTAATTAATAAAGTTCTTGAAGACCGCCTCAATAATTTACTGCCTCAACTGATGAATGAAACAGGCATTGATTGTTGGATTGTAATAAGCCGCGAATACAACGAAGACCCCGTATTAAAAACCATGTTACCAGCAGAATGGCTAAATGCCAGACGTACCACCATTTTGGTATTGTATCGTAATGCTCAAACTGGTCTTTCGCAACGCTGGGCTATTGCCCGTTACAGTGTTGGTAATCTGTTTAAAGCCAATTGGGATATGAAAAAATTTCCAAACCAATGGGACGCCTTAGCCAATTTAATAAAAGAAATAAACCCTACAAAAATTGGTTTAAATTACGATACCGATTTTGCCGAAGCAGATGGTTTGCATGTAACAGAGCTCAATCTCTTAAAAAAATATCTATCAACTACCGACCAAGCCAAATTTGTTTCAGCTAAAAATTTAGCCATACGTTGGCTCGAAACCCGCACACCTTTTGAAATGGAGCTCTACCCAACCTTAATTGATATTACGCACAATATTATTAAAAAAGGCTTTAGCCGCGAAGTTATTACACCAGGTTATACCACTGCCGAAGACCTGGAATGGTGGTTTCGTCAAGAGCTTAAAAATATGGGTTTAGAAACCTGGTTTCATCCCTCAATCTACATTCAACGCCGCGATGGTAAACAATTTGACCATTTAAAAGCCTTTAGCCGTGAAGATGGACAAAATACCATAATACAACATGGCGATTTAATTCATGTTGATTTTGGTATATCTTACTTACGTTTAAATTCGGATATTCAAGAGATGGCTTATATTTTAATGCCTAATGAAACCCAGCCACCAACCGAATTAGTTACTGCCTTTAAAAAAACTAACACACTGCAAGATATTTTAACGGCTCAGTTTAAAGAGGGTAGAACTGGCAATGAGATTTTAAAAGCGGCATTGGCTACTGCCCAAGAACAAGGCATCAAAGCCACCATTTATACGCATCCTTTAGGTTTGCACGGACACGCTGCCGGACCTACAATAGGTTTATGGGATATGCAACAAGGTGTGCCTGGCTCAGGCGATTATCCTATGTTTTATAATACCTGCTACTCTATAGAACTTAATGCCGCCTATCAAATATGGAATAAGGAGGTTAAAATTATGTTAGAACAAAACGGCTGCTTTACCCAAGACGGATTTAGATATTTATTAGAGCGTCAAACTGATTTAATAGTAATAAAATAATTCGTGAAAAGGATATAAATTGGAACAATAGAAACATTCAAAAAATTTCGCATTGGTACATATTTTTTTATAAACAAATTGGGTTTTGAATATTAAATTTTTATTTCTTGGCTTAATGGACAAAATTGATGCTAAAAACTTCTGTAACCCTTATTAGTCTTATATTTGAGGCAAATCAAATACTATGATTTAAAAAAATGCTTTTACTGTAAAAGTTCAATTACATTAAAATACGGTTATGTAAAGGGTGTCCAAAGGTATAAATGTGGTGCATGTGGCAGACAATTTATTGGTGGTGTTCGGCACGCTGATTTAGAAATTTGGACTCAATATAGTTCAGGCAAACAAACTTATTCTCAATTATCAAAAACACACAAATGTTCGGTTAAAACGATCCAAAGAATAATTGATAGGGTTAAAGTTAAAATGCCTGTAAAAACGCCTCGAAAAGTGATTGTTTTAATGGATACTACTTATTGGGGAAGGGGTTTTGGTGTCATGTTATTTAAAGACTCAATTACTAAGGAAAATCTTTTAAAATTTTACGTTAAAACAGAAACGAATTCAAAATATATTGAAGGTATTGAATTGTTAATATCAAAAGGATTTACTATCAAAGCAATTGTGTGCGATGGTAGAAAAGGACTTGTAAATTCTTTTGAAAATATACCAGTTCAAATGTGCCAATTTCATCAAGTAGCCATCATAAGACGTTATCTCACCAAAAACCCTAAGCTTCAAGCAGGCAAAGAATTAGCATGGATAGTTGATCTCATGAAAAGCACCGACAAAGAGTCTTTTGTAGGTGCTTTAGAACTTTGGTACAATAAGTGGTTAGAGTTTTTAAATGAACGAACGCTTAACCCGCTAACTAACAAATCTTTTTATACTCATAAAAGACTTAGAAGCGCATACAGAAGTTTAAAAAACAATCAAAATTGGTTATTCACATGGTATGATAATATTGAACTAAATATCCCCAATACGACTAATGCTATAGATGGACATTTTGCTGATTTAAAAAACAAATTACGAAATCATAATGGCTTATCAATTAAAAGAAAAATAAAGTTTATTGATGGGTTTTTGAAGGCATAAAGTTCTCTAAAAAACTGAAAAAATAAAGCCATGAAAACTATGGCTTTGCTTTGTTTTTTCGTCGAACATCTACAATATCCCTGACAAGTTGCTCCCCAGCATTGCTTGTTTCCGTTTGTTATAGATATGCAAAAATAGTAACTAAATTAATTATTTGAAAAAATATAAAAAAAAACGGCATCAATTTTGTCCACTTGAACAAAAGATCTAAAAAAAAGCATCAATTTTGTCCATTACTCCTATTTCTTTTATCTAATATACATCAATTAATAATTTGAAGTCCGATTGGATATATGTTTTGAATAAAAAAAATAAGCCATTTTTGTAATATTACCCCTATAATCACTATCTTTGTAAAAATTTAATTTAAATGGATTTATAAATATATAAATATTAGATTATCAATATAATATAACGTTTTATTAACAAATTATTTCGTATCTTTGCAAAACTAAATAAAACTTA
>JASGCT010000034.1 GCA_030053915.1 Alphaproteobacteria bacterium | reverse complement strand
AATCAAAATACTGCCAATTATTAAATTTAAAAACACTTTGTTTTTCATAACATAAAATTTAACGTATAGGTCTTCCGGGTGTTGCACAAGATGGACATACCCCTGGCGGTATAGGTCTGGGCGTATAACATCTCATTACTAAAGAGCCATAATTTGTATTGTCTGGAGTCCAAAATAAATAACAATATTTTACATTATCTTTGGTAGGGTTCGAGGGATTATCCCTTGTAATTCTTTCTAACCACTTTTCAAGAGTTGTTTCATAAAATAGTGCATTTTCTATTTGACCAATGGTATAGCCCTGAACTGAGTCGTTATAACTTATTATTGCATTATGATTCCATGAATATCTTTTCCTTATTTTAAAACCATCTATTAAATCTTCAATAAAAGGTGTATACCTTTCAAGAGTAATTTTATGAGTACCACAAGTGGTTGGAAAAATGTTTGCTGTACGAGTACCGTAAATCTGGTTGGTTAAAGCATATTCAACACCGTCTGCCCAAGACTCTTGAACTACTCTTTGACTTAGAACAAATTTTGCAGGATTACTGTAAAAATGTACGGCATGTCCCAATTCATGTATTGAAGTTGCATAAGTTCTTTGATCATCATTATAATTATATTCTGCAATATACATTGTATTGCCAATTCCTAAAAGTTGGGCAAGAAAAGCGCCTATTGATTCCAAAAACAACCCGCCACCATTAAAACTTGTTGCGGCTAAAATCGAAAATTTTGGAAATACTTCTCTTATTGGGGCTCGGTCAGAAGGTCTAAAACTTAAATCTAAAATATTTTGGTAATAATAATGATATGCTGCGCGGTATATAGAAGCATAATATTGATAAACATCATAAGAACCAGGTCCCGAAAAATCCACATACATCCCCTCATTCACATCTAAATTACGCCCAAAATAACACGTATTAGACGTATTGATACCTAAAAAATTGGAAATAACATTCACGATACCACCTGTTAAAGTATTTAATAAATCTTGTAAATTAAAATCAGACGAGGCAATGCGATAATCCGTATTTTCAAAATATATTTTACAATCCACATCTGTATTGAATCCTATATTTGACGAAAAATTACCAAGAATACTCGTACTTGTTGTAGTTGAATATAAAAACCAAGGCGTCCTAAAAGTTACCTTAGCCCTCCCTAAGGGTTTATAAACCGAGGCGGCTTTATCATAAGCTCTTACCTTACCTCGTGGTTTCCATAAACAAAAACAAATATCACCATAAGAGATATTTGTATTTTGACCATTTTTTAAAATTCGCTTACTATCTATTTCAAAATTTTTAAAATAAGTATCAAATATAGTTGCTTGATTATTAATTCTAAAGGCTTCTTGTACCCAAAAATACGTAAATTCGGTATATTGATTATTAGGAATTAAAATATTAGGATTAAAATAATCAGGAACATAATAATGGTCTAAAATTTGATATGCAATGCTATCAGCTAAACTAACATCGTTTTTAATATAAGCGTAGCGATATGGTAGCTCATGCATTGGGGTTTCGGGGTCTCTATAATAAGTTCCTTGATATTTTACTTTATAATTTAATGGTAACGCTGAAACATTTAAAAGATCATTGTTATCTAAAGCGTCTAATTGTAATTTGGTTTTAGGCTTAAATTTTATATACCTATAATTTGGTTGAAGACTTATATTGTCTAAAAATGCTTGTCCAAATTTACGAATCATAGAAGTATCATTTTTGAGATTTTTAAGTGCTGTAGCCATTGTTGTTATGTTTGTTGGACTTTCTTGTTTTTCACCAAGAACTGTTGGTCTTTCTTTTTGCATATTTGTTACCACAACACCATCTTTATCTATTTCATAACCTTGAGTCTAATATAAACTATCAACCAGATTTTCAATGTCTGCTGCTTTAGATACATTTATATGCTTGTTGCAACTAATACCTGTAATATTTAAAATAATTAAAAATATTACAAACTTAATTACGGAAGCCGCTTTGTGCTTTGTGCTTTGTGCTTTGTATTCATAAAAAATTTTTGTAAAATTAGTAAAAATAATTTAAACCACCAAATTTTTTTTGTTTTTTTTAAAATCAGTTTTTTTTAAAGGCATTACATCCTTTCTTGGTTTACTTTTTTCACCCCTTCATTTTTACTATCACCGCATATTTCTACGCCCGCTTTAGCCTGAAAATCTTCGAATTTATATTTAAAGCGATTATGACTCCATAAATAATTTTCTGGTTGCTCTAAAATATATTTTTCTACAAGTTCTTTATATTTTATCATCAAATCGCCTTTTTTATATTCACTGATATCATTCGTAATCAATTCAAAACTTGTTTGATATTTACCACGCCCTAATTTTTTTATAGCAAAATAAACCACCCTTGCCTTAGTCATTTTTGCCAATTGTTCAGGTCCGTCCGTAAATGGTATCGGCACATCAAAAAAGGGTATCCATAAACTTTTTTCAGGATTAATAGGATTCTGGTCGGCAACCAACACCAACGAAAAATTTAATTTTCTAAAAGGTAAAAATTCTTTCATAAAATGATCCGTATTCACTAATTTTAACCCCCTTTTAGACCGAAGCCTTAACATGATTTTTTGAATAATACCCGAACTAATATGCTTATAAACCGAGATAACCGGCGGCTGGATATGTTTACCTAAAACCAATGAAATTAACTCCCAATTCATAAAATGACCTTGCAATATAATGGTCGGTTGTTCGGGCTTCGTAAATAACAAATCCTTTTGCCATAAGTTTGTTATCCGCTTTTCAATGTCCGCCTCCGAAATGGTTAAATATTTAATCGTCTCAAAAAAATAATCGGTAAAATTCTTATAAAATTGCTTTTCAATCTTTATAATATCTGCCAAATTCTTATCTTTAAAAACCAGGTTTAAATTTGTTCTCACAACCTCGCGGCGATACCTAAAAATAGAGTACAAAAATAGGTAAAAAATATCTGAAATTAAAAATAAAATGCCCCAGGGTAGTTTAGATAGTATATAAAATATAAAATAAACTACATAGAACATGTTTAATAGCGTTCTTTCAATTTTTTCAATTGTGCGGTAACCGAATCTATGGCTTCATCAATACTATATTCAAAGGATTTTGAAATAGATTTTGAAAAACATTCGTGCTTAGGAATATGAAGTTTAATTTCAACAGATTTATCGTTAATTTGATGATGATTTGTTTCGAGTTTTAGATAGACATCAACATATTCTATCTTGTCGGAAAAATGATTTAATTTGGTAACTTTTTTTTCGATGAGTTCTTTTAATTTGCTATCGATGTCAATTTGAATTTGATGAATGTTAATTTGCATAAGGTTAATTTTATGATGAAGAATATTTTTTTATAATATTATAAAGTGTGTCGCGTTCAACGGCAGTACGACCCGCTTGGGTTATTAAATTTACCAGTTGTTCCGTAGTGAGCGCTGGGTGTTGTTCTTCGCTGCCAGCCATAGAATAAATTTTAGTGCTATCATCGATGGTGCCATCTAAATCGTTTACGCCAAAATCTAAGGTTAACTGGGCATTCTGACGCCCTAACATGGGCCAATAGGCTTTTAAATGAGGTACATTATCTAAATAAATTCTACACATGGCATACATTTTTAAATCTTGCACTAAAATAGATTCTTTAACGTGTTGCATGTCGTTATGTTTATTTCTAAATTTTAGCGGAATAAAGGCTTGAAAGCCTTGAGTTTCATCTTGAAGCGTTCTAATGTTATCTAAGTGCTCAAGCCGATCGGCTATCGATTCAATATGCCCGTATAAAATAGTCGCGTTCGATTTTAAACCCAATACATGAGCTTGTTTATGAATATCTAACCAACCTATAGCATCTACTTTGTCGTTACATATTTTTTCACGAACCGACTCATTAAAAATTTCAGCACCGCCGCCTGGAATAGAATTTAAACCCGCATCTATTAAGACTTGTAAACCCTCTTTGGCACTTAATTTAGCCTTTCTAAACATATAATCTAACTCTACCGCCGTAAAGCCTTTGATATGAATTTTGGGTCTTATTTTTTTTATTTCACGTAATAATTCAGCAAAAAAATAGAGGTTCATCTTAGGATGAACACCGCCTACTATATGAACTTCAGTTACAGCATCTTCGGGATATTTCCGAACAATGTCTAACATCTGTTCAAGACTCAGAATCCAACCTTCTTCTTTATGTGCATACAATCTTGAATACGAACAAAATTTGCAATCAAAAACGCAAACATTGGTTGGTTCTATATGAAAATTACGATTAAAATAGGTATTGTTTCCGTGTTTTTTTTCGCGGATAAAATTGGCTAAATAGCCTAAGAGGTGGAGTGGGGCGGTTTCGTATAAATAGAGCGCATCGTCAAGATTGATGCGTTTTAAATTTAACACATTGTCAACGATACTTTGATGCTTAGGATTTTTAAGATGTGTATAAATGATGCTACTTTCCATAATTAATTTACAAGAGTATGCCGGCTAAAGTTGCGGATAAAAATGAGGCAAATGTACCACATAATAAGGCTTTTAAACCAAGTTCGGTGAGGTCTTTTTTTCTTTCGGGGCATAATGCGCCAATACCACCAATTTGCATGCCCACGCTACTAAAATTAGCAAAACCGCAAATTGCAAAAGTTGTAATAATTTCAGCTTTTTGCGTAACAATGGGTAAGGTTTTTTGAGTAAAGCTTGAAAAAGCTACAAACTCGTTGATAGATATTTTTTGACCTAAAATGGCGGCAACATTGGATATATCGGTAGAAGGAACGCCCATACTCCAAGCAAAAATATAAAAAAGTTTGGCAAAAATATAGTTTAAAGTTAAGGGTTGGTATATATAACCCAAAATATAATTCAGCAGAGCAATTAAACTTATAAAACCTATCAGCATGCAAAAGACATTAATAGAGAGTTTCATGCCATCGTAAGCGCCATGACTAATGGCATCTAAGATATTGTTATAAGGTTTTTTTATATCTAATTTAACGGTGCCGTAGGTTTCAGAAACTTCGGTTTCAGGGTAAAGAATTTTAGATATCACTAAGGCGCCGGGTGCTGCCATGATGCTTGCAGTTAGTAAATATTCTACTTTGGCACCCATACTGGCATATACAATTAAAATACTTCCCGAGATGCAGGCTAAACTACCCGACATACTGGCTAATAACTCGCTTTTTGTCATATTCTTTAAATAGGGTCGAATCATTAATTGTGCTTCTACCTGCCCCACAAAAGTACTGGCAATATTACTTAAAGATTCTGAACCGCTAACACCCATCAGTTTTTTCATGCCCTTTGCTAATTTGGCTATTAAAAATTGGATGAGTCCAAATTGATAACAAATAGCTACTAAGATACAAAGTAAAATAAAGGTGGCGGTTAAATTAATAACAAAAACAAAGCCAATATCTTGATTGTTAGCATAATTTATGGCGCCATTTGGGGTCATAACAGCTAAACCGCCAACTGCAAATTCGGCACCTTCGCGGGCAAAATCATCTAATTTAGAGATAACGTATCCTATTTTTTGAAAAAAAGCACGCACTAAATCAACCTTTAAAACTAAAAAGCCGATAACCAATTGTAGCAACAACCCTTTAACAACTAATTGGTAATTAATTTTTTTACGATTATTAGAAAGTAAAAATACAATGCCCAGAATTAAAACTATACCAATTAAACCTTGAAACCTACCTAAATACATATAATAGGTTGGTTATTATAAAAGTGCTTTTAGTTTTTTGTCAAGCACGGCTTTAGGTACTGCACCAATTTGTTTATCAACAAGTTGCCCGTTTTTAAAAAACAGAATTGCAGGTATTGAAGTAATACCGTATTCAGTACTCACATTGGGGTTCTCGTCAACATTAAGTTTACCAACCACTGCCTTACCTTCGTATTCTTTTGCAAGGTCGTTAATAACAGGGGTAAGTGCTCTACAAGGACCGCACCATTCTGCCCAAAAATCAACCACTGCAACGCTCCCAGCACTTAGGGCAGTCGTTCCAAAATTAGAATCTGTAAATTCAAAAGCCATAAAATAAAGTTTTAATTTTTATCAATAAGCGTAAAGGTACAAATATTTTTTTTAATTAAATTATTTTTAGGTTATATTTTTTTTTATGAATCATGATTATTTTTTTTTATGTTTTTTTTTAAGGTTTTTGAAAAAATAATGTATTTTTGCCAAAATTATATATTATGAAAAAGTATTATTTTCAAATTTTTATGTTCGTTTTGGCATTAGGCATTCAAAACGGACTCTCGGCACAACAAATTTTAGCTACTAAAACGGCTCAAATTAGTTTTGATGCCTCAGGTGGGGTAGAAACCATCGCCGCCGTTAATAATCAAGCCGATCTAAAACTTTTACCATCAAATGGACAAATTGTAGTAGCCGTTTTAAATAATGGTTTTGTATTTGAAAATGCTTTAATGGGCGACCATTTCAACGAAAATTATATCGAATCAACCAAATTTCCTAAATCAATCTTTAAAGGCTTTATTAAAAATATGGCAGCGGTGGACTTAACTAAAAACGGCAGCTATCCCATTGAAGTGAATGGCGAACTTACCATGCATGGCGTATCTCAAAATGTACAATGTCATGGAACTTTTGATGTTAAAGATAATAAATATGCTTTAAAAGGAAGTTTTACAATTAAACTAAAAGATTATAAAATAGGCGGGAAATATGTTGGCGATAAAATAGCCTCAGAAGTTAAAATAAGCATTTCAGGTCAATTGAATTAATTATGAAAAAAGTTGTTCTTTATGTACTTGGATGCCTCATTTCTTTAGCTTCATATACTCAAAATATCGATTTATTTGCCCAAGTAGATTCTATAGATACTATCTCAAAACAATTTGAAATTGTCAATAAAGCGTTTAAGTCCACCCGTATTATTAATAGTCATTCTAATGAATTTTTAGGCAAAGGAATCTTAGATTTTAGAATTTTACACCGTTTTGCACCTTTAAATCAGGGTATATATGACTTATTCGGTTTAGATAATGCTTATATTCGCTTTGGGGTTGATTATGGCATTACCAATAGGCTTACCATTGGGGTGGGACGCAGTACGGTTGAAAAACAATATGATGGTTTTATTAAATGGAATTTTCTACCACAAAGAAAGGGTTATAAAGCCTTTCCATTTTCGTTTTCTTATGTTGGTGGTGTTATTTATGCTACTCAGAATTATTACGATTCGGTGAGAGACCTACCAAACAATCGATTATATTATTATCACCAAATTTTATGGTCTCGAAAATTTAATGACTATTTTACCTTACAACTGATGCCAACTTTAGTCCATTATAATTTAACCAATTATGCTACCAATCCAAACGATTTATGGTCGCTTGGGGTGGGTTTTAGAGTCCGGGTGTCTAAAAGGGTTAATTTAGTTGCCGAATACTATCAGCAACTCAATCAAAATAATCCTAATTCTTTTAACAGTGTTGCCTTAGGGTGCGATATTGAAACAGGCGGACACGTATTTCAAATAAACCTTACCAATTCTAACGGGATGACAGAACGGAGTTTCATTAACGAAACTACCAATGATGTTTCAAAAGGACAAATTCATTTAGGATTTAATATCAGCAGGGTGTTTGTAGTAAAGAAACCCAAAGAATTTAGTAATAAAAAAAATTAAATAAATATGAAACATAAATTGCTTAGGTCTTTTTTTGTTATATTGATAGTTGGAATGATGTTTATAGTGAGTTGTGAATATAATAAAATTTCAGTACCAACTGATACTATTGTGGACTCTATTGCTACTTTAGATTGTAATGGTGCTATAATAACTCCAAAAACGATTCAAATAAATACGAACATTAATGGCACCATTGCGGTTCCTTATACTGGTGGAGCTGGTATCAGTTACAACGGTGGATACTCTATACAAAATAATGGTTTAACCTTAACCTTAGAATCTGGAAAACTAACGTCTTCAACAGGTAATATTTTATTTTCCTTAACAGGAACCCCAATTGTTGGTGGGGTTGCTAATTTTCCTATTCAATTTGGTGGAAAAACTTGTACAATAAGTTTATCTGTAATCGCGCCCAATATTGATACGCCTTTTATTAGTGCGTTAAATTGTGGTAATGCAACAATACCTCAAAATGTTGTGGCTAATACTCTGTTCAGCGGGACCATAGTTGTGCCTTATACTGGAGGTAATAGTGTGGCTTATGCTAATGGAACAAGTATTCAATCTACTAATGTTACTGGACTTACAGCCACTTTGCAAGCTGGCACTTTATCCAGTTCTGGAAATTTAACCTATAATATTACGGGCACTGCTTTGGCTTCTGGCATGGCTAATTTTAATCTTAGTTTTGCTGGTAAAATATGTAATGTAGGCGTTGTTGTAAAAGCCGCACCGGTTGTAAATTATACTTATACCAATTCAATAAAATCTATTTTGGATAATAATTGTGCCATACCTTTTTGTCATAATACCACAACGGCGGCGGCTGGTTTCGATTTTAGTAGTTATACTTCAGCCAAAACAAATTTTACAGCAAGTTCAACTAGAATTTTAGGCGCCATCATGCATAGTTCTGGTTTTAAGCCTATGCCACAAGGAGGGGCTAAATTAGCAGATACCACTATCAACAAAATTCAATCTTGGGTGAATGCAAATTATCCTGAGTAATTTAGAAACTTGTTTAAAAATATTGGAGCCATTCAGGTCGTTTTTAGTGTTTTTTGTAAATATAATTCTAAGTAGTCTCAAAAATGGGCGGTTACCTAAATCTACACCTTGAAAAGCGGGATGTAGTTGCTCTAAATTCGTAATATCCGCTTTAAACTATTCTAAATTTGGGTGTTTTAATTGAGGTTGGGTATTATTATAAATAGCCCTTTAATTTTGTATCCTGTATCAATAAATTTCATCAAGAAATGGTTGCCAATGAAGCCTGTAGCCCCTGTTATTAAAATCATGATAAATAGTTATTTTAAGGGTATAAAAGTTTCTTTTAAGCCAAGTTTTTGGATATATTTTAAAAGTTTTTCTGCTTCTTTCCCACCTTTTTTAGCGTGGTGTAACAGTGTAAAACCGTGTGGTCCTATTGAATATAAAAGATTGGGATAGGCTTTAAGTAAAGATTTTACGATCTCGGTTTTTCCAAGCATTGTTAAGACAAAAATATCGGTTCTGGCACCCAACGAAATTAAAAAGTTGGCTGTATCTTTAAGTCCCATGTGTCCTGCAGCGCCAAGAGCCGTTTCAAAATCACCGCCACCCCAATCCCATGAAGCATTTAAAAGTAAAGGTTGTGCTTTAATCATTTCTTTAACTTTATCAAAGTCTGAATGGGCAACTTTCACAAATTCATTCACAATTTTAGGGTCGATGGGTGCTGGTTTTTCTTTATTTTGTGAAAAGGCTAAGTTTGGCATAAGTGCTATGCCTGTTGAAAATAGAAATCCTTTATTTAAAAAGTCTTTTCTTGAAATCAAATTGTTCATGTTATTGATAAATTATGTGTTTATTATGAGATTGACATTTATTTTTGAAATGATGCGCACCATCATTTCTCTTTTATTTTTACAACTTGATAAAGCTATACGATTTCTTAGGCGTATTTTTACCCGAAATAACTACATTATAAGTACCTCTTGGAAAAATAACAGCGGGTATATAAATATCTTTAGTATCGCCTTTATTGATAGTGCCTTTATACATAACTCTGCCAAATGTAGTCATAACAGTATAATTTAAATCTTCTTCATTATTTTTAACGGCGATGAATACATTATTTCTGGTTGGGTTGGGGTATAAAGAAATATTTAAATTGGCATTAATAACAGGGGCTGGGGTTGGCTTAGGTGCCGCAGCAAAGAAAAATGATGTTGTTGAAAGAAGAGACGTATTTGCACTAAATACAGCCCTTATATTGCTATCGCTGCGGATGTTGTTGAATGTATATCGATAACTATTTGGATATTGTATAGCATTGGCTGCATTAAAAGCGGCAACAACCCTATTATTTACAATAACACTATCTAATTTATAGTTTTGTAATGGTGAAATATTTAAAGTTTGATTCGTACTATAGGCATTGAAGGTTTTACCAATTGTATCTATAATACCACCTGAATTAAAGCTTGCCCAAATACGATTATTATTCAAAGGTCTATTCGATAAAATATAATATTCACCTGGTGCTAAATTGACGTTTAAATTATAGGTATTGACATTAAAAGTAACATTGTTTAACAAACTATACCAAGTTCCTAAGGAGGAAAAGTTTACATTACCTGATTGTCTGGCTACATCAAAATTACCTAATACCACAATTTGTAGATTCTGGTCGTATAAATTGAGCCATTTAATATTGCCTGAGAAATCATAACGAACCCTGCCTGCATCTAATTGATGAAATGTATTCGAGAAACTTGGGTCTAATTTTAATTTGATAATTTTTGAGAAAACGTCATAAAGACCTTTACGATTGGGATTGGTAAAATAGTCCCAACGTACTGGTTTGGCATTGGTTCGGCAATCAGTACTATTACGTGTATCATCGCAATAATTAATTGAATAGTCATAACCTAATTCACCAAATTGCCAAATCATTTTAGGTCCAGGTACTAATAAATATAAAGCTGCAGCCATACCTTGACGTCCTAAAGCAGTATTTAAATCTTGAGTATTATAGCCATTATAACTATTACCAAAATTGAGATTTTGATAGTTCAGTCTTTCTTCATCATGACTTTCGGCATAGCCCATTAAATTTAAATAAGTCCAACCACGGGCTTGAGCGCTGATACCATACGAAAAATCCCAATCGGTTGTCCAGCCCATCGTAGATTGAGCCACAGAATGATTGGCACCGCCACCCGACCACATCACCATACCATAGTTCGATAAATCGATTTCTTCTTGATTACCGCCTAAATGTTCTAAGATACAATACGTATTGTTTTTAACGGATTGAATGGTATCATAAATATTTTTCCAGATGGCTACACGGCTGGCATCGTATATATTCCAAGCATCATAGGTTGTAGTATAATTTTGAGTAAATCCTTTCGATAAATCCCACCTAAAACCATCAATGTTAAAATCATTCAACCACCTTTTAATAAAGCGGGTTACATAGTATTTGGTTGCGGGTGCTTCGTGATTAAAGTCATAGCCCACATTGGCGGGGTGTTTGGGATATTGGTTAACCCAGGGATTATTTGCCGCGGGAATATTATTAACATTATCCCAATACATATTGCATATAGGACTTGAGCCAAAAACATGATTTAGTACGGCATCTAAAATAACGGCGATGCCTTTTGAATGACACACATCAATAAAACGTTTTAATTGGTCTTCGGGACCATAATATTTATCTACCGCAAAATGATACGCCACATTATAGCCCCAGCTTAAATTGCCTTCAAATTCGGTTACTGGTAATAATTCGATAGCGTTGATACCAAGATTTTTAAGATAATTTAAAGTATCGATGAGGGTTTGGTAATTACTTTTTTGTAAAAAATCTCTGATTAATAATTCATACACAACTAATTTATGACGGTCAGGTTTAATAAAATTTGTATTTTGAAATACATACTTCGTTTTACCAGTTTGAAAAACGCTGGCAATGCCGTTGGTTTTACCAAAAGGGTATGGGATTAAATTGGGGTATGTTTCGGTAGGTACCCACTGGTCGTTCCAAGGATCCGACACTTTTTCGCACCACAAATCGGCTACAACCAAATTACTATCTATTAAAAATTGATAAATATATTCTCTTTGGGGCACTAAACCTGTAATGCGTTTCCAATAATAAATACCATCGGGCGTTTTATTCATTAAATATTTTATATCGTAATTCCAGCTACTAAAATCACCAAAAGCTAACATACTGCCTTTGTTAGGAGCGTATTGAACTAAAATAACACTAGTATCGCCAGGTTCATAATTGACACCTTCTTTTACGCCTGCTGGTAAGGGTAATGTAGCAGCATTTTGGCTCAAATTAAGATAAAATTCTATGGAATCGGCATCTATTAAACTTGGATTAGATACATTGGTAGCTGTAATTTTTAATTTGTTTTTACCTATTTTATTTAAAATAATAGCGGGAATACCTACTGATTGGGCGTTTTGGGCGCTTGCAATCACTTGACCATTGTATTCAACAGTAAAATTTGAGTTTGTGTTTGAAAGTGCTCTATATAATGAATTTGCCGATATGGTATCGCCGTATTTTGCATTAAAAGGGAACACATTAAATTTAGAATAATTGCTAAAATCGGTGGTATTGATATAACTATTTTGATAATCGGCAGATTTTAAAGGTGAAACAAATTCTACATACTGAGCATTGTCATCATAGACTGGTAAATACATGTCGGAATTATCAGCATTTGTTTGTACAATAGTGCCTGTAGTATCTCTAAATAAAAACGCAATTTTAAGAATTTTTTCATTAGGGTCTGAAACCTTAAAATAATTCCTAACATTATATTTATTGCCATAATAAAGGTTGGTAATAGTAAATTTTGTACTACCTGAAACACCAGGTTGATGTTCGCATAAGAAGGAGTCGTTATTAACGCCCCAAGTGGTTTTAGTGTAACGCCAGTCAGTAGGCGATTGTGAATTACTTGTTATTAAACCTAAATGAATATACACTTTTCCGTTATAATTTTGTAAAGCCTTATTTCCATAAGTATTTAATGCATAAATATTATAAAAAATATTTGTGGGTGTTAAATAATGGGGAACCGTTTTTACAACTTGCGCTTTGGCATTAAAGCCTAATAATAGGGCGATCATGGTTAAATAATTCATTAATTTTTTATACATAATTTGTTAAATATAGTTCACAATTCTAATGAATTTTACATAATTTTTTGTTAATTTGTTAAAATTTAACAAATATTTATATCTATAAGATTACCGATTGCTAAATTAATGGCGCTATTCGTTTAGAAAAAACCAAACCTTATGTTACTTTAAGGGGTGGCATACAACATGAACCCAATGCTTATCATCAAGATTATGGTGTAGTTAAATATGCGGCTTATGTTTATGGACCAGGCAGACTCAGAGCCTATTTTTTAGGGCTCAATATTAAATTTTAATATCATACAGCCTTTTGAAGTTCAGTTTATTATGAAAAAACTTAGAACAAAAGCGAAACATGAACTAATACTCTATCTTGAGATTGAATGATACCATGGGCTAAATTTTGTTGAATGGGAATTTGCCAATTGATACCTGTAGCTATTTTCTGGTATGAAGCTTCGATGCCAGTGCTAAATAGTGTAAGTTGACCACCAGAAATATTAACAGGATTACCACGATTGTCATCACTTTGTGATTTTTCATATAATATGCCCATATTGGGGACGAATGAAAACTTATTTTTAACGGAAAATTTATAATACAATTGGCCACTTAAAGTTAATTTATTGCCATATCGGTATAGACTTGAGTTAGACGTATTTATTTTATATAAAGCGTTCATATTGAAACCTATATTTTGCAGACGGACATCGTAAATTGCTTGGAAGGCCACATCGGTACTGCCTGTACCTAATTGAAATAAATTATTTTCATTGACAAACGTGTCGTTCATAGAACTGTATTTACCAGTTGGCAGCTTCAGACCACCTCCAATCCATAATGAATTAAATAAAATTTTATTTTTAAAAAAGGTTTGTTTATTTAAAACCTCATAAAATACGGTTGAATTTATATCGCTTACACCATTTTTATAGCTATGATTTCCTTGATTTTCACGTTGAATAAAACTATAGGGAACTGAAAGCAGGAGTCTCACTTTTTTACTTAGATAAAAACCACCCCATAGCTCGGCTGTTGAATATGATTCGTTTGTGGTTAAATAGGTTGTTGCGCCGCCTACACCAACATGGGTTTTGAGTGCATTATATCGATACCGAACGCCTACTATATATTTTTTAAATTCAGGTAAAATGCCAATATATGTATTGCCTACGCCGCATCCACAAATATCGCAAGCCTTTATGAATGATATTGCCCCAAAATAAAATATGAAACAAAAAATAATTTTTTTCATTATAGATTTTTAAGGTGCACTTAACTTTGTGTCGAACAAAAATGATTTATCGTTTAAGGTGTTTAAAAAAGCAATTAAACTCTTTCTATCATTAGAATCTAGAGGAATTCTATTTTTTAGAATAGGCGCAAGGTTGGGGGTTGGTTGTACTCCATAACTGTAGTGGTCAAATACAGCCTCAAGATTTAAATACCTACCATCGTGCATATAAGGCGCAGTGTATGAAAGATTTCTTAAACTTGGAACTTTAAATGTATAATTATCATTTACATTAGATGTAATCAAGCCTCGTCCTAAATCGTTAAAAGAACTTATGCTTAATCCATTGTTGAGGTATTCGTGATTGGTAAATAAGGGTTCGCGATGGCATACATTACAATGATTTTTAAATACTTGATAGCCTTGCAGTTCAAGTGGGCTCAATTCGGTTTTTTTTAAAATAAAACTATCATATTTGCTATGCGTACTTGTGCACATCAGCATAAATTGTGCTAAGGCTTTTAAAAATAGGGTTCCTGTTATTGAGTCTTGTCCAAAAGCATTTTTGAATAAACTAGGGTAGTTGGGATACGATTTTAATTTTTGAAGAATATGTGGTAATGTTTCGTCCATTTCGGCATGATTGGTAATAGGTGAAATGGATAGTAAATCTAAATTAAATATACCACCATCCCACATAAACGAATTGTTCCAGGCTAAATTCATAATGGGTGGGCTATTACGTTTACCAATTCTATCATAAATACCGTGACTCAATGAATGTCCGTGGTGCGTAAATGCCGAAGTTTGTATATGGCAGCTACCACAACTAATGGTATTATCGGCTGATAATATAGGGTCATAAAATAGTTTTTTGCCTAAATTAAATTTATCATTAGTAATCGCGTTGTCTTTTAAATTATATTGAATATCAGGAAAATGTGGTGGTATTTCTAATTCTAAATTTTCAGAAACATGGTCTTTATGGCAGGCTAATATACCTACTATAAAGACCATGAAAAACATTCTTTTTTTGAAAGTCATACTATGCTAATTTTCTGTATGGTCATGTGTAAATATTTGAGCTAAATTGGTAGCTAAAGGAATCCCCAGCATAGAAGAATGTACAATAGAAGTTGTGTTAAAACTTATGGTATTAACTGCTGAAAATATTTTATTTACATCCACAAATAGATGAATATTAGGGGTGTTAATATTAGATTTTTTAACAATGGGTGCACCACGGGCTGTTAAGTTTAATTGGATAGTTTTTAAATTATTAGGTGTAACTGTATTATAGCCACCAAATCCGCCGATATGGTATTGAAATAAACCATTGTTAGCTGTAATGGCAGATGATGTCCCTTCTAAATTGAAGAAAATGTAGCCGCTATTCCAGCTCCAATACATGTCCGAGGCTAAACCAGTTACATCTAATACGCCGGTTCTTTTGGATACATCTAAGGTATTACGTAGGCTATCTACCCCAACTAAAAATGATACAAGATTGTATTGACCTTCGGGAAGATTAAATACAAGGTTAGAACTATTAGGTTTAGATTCGTCTATTAAGAAATAACTACTATCTTGAGGTTGCGTATAAACGGCACCAACACTGTTAGTAAATTTAAAGTTGCTGACAAAGTATTTTAGTTTGGTTACATTAAATGTTTGATTAGACGAGTTGGTATAAGTTGCAGTATTAAGCTGTAAATTATTGGATCCAACAATATTGTCAAACTCAACACTGAGTTTACCTTGTTGATTAACATTATATTCTGGAGTAGAATTAGTATCTTTGGTACATGATGATATGATAAAGATACAAAATAAGCTTGAGATGATTAAATTTTTCATTTTAATTAATTTATTGTTGTTTAAATATGTGTTTTTGTATTAAATTTTTCGTATTATTGATTTATATTCAGAGCGTTTCAAGAAATGTTTTAATACTATGTATTTACATTATATTGTTAATTTTGCTAAGCATGAAAGCTTGCATGTTCGTCTAAATTATAAACTTTTATAGATTAAAATACTTAATATTGTACTTTGATTTTTATACTAATAACGAGTAGTTATTATGTTTTAAAGGTAGCAAGTATCAAGTAGTTTTTATATACATTGGGGTGGGTGAAAAATATCAAAATACATTTTAGATTCTCGAGTGGAAAGATATGAAACGTAATATTTATTATAATTAGTTTCGTTATTAAAATAAAAATTGGGGAAAAATGTTTGAGAACAATAATCTACTGGGGAGTTTTCGATTTTTTGGTTATTGGTTTCATTGTCGTTGGATTGTATTTTTTTTGTCATTTGGCATTTCCCTTGGCATTGTAATTTAGGTTTGGTTTTATTAATACAAATTGAAGCATAAAATTTTTGATTTTTAATATAGTCGTAAACAACGATATTAATATTAAAGGTTTGCAAGCCAAACACTAACAACAAAATAATTACTGATATTTTTATAATAAACATACAATTTAGGCAAAAATTATTTCTTTTGTGCAAAGTTAATTAATAAAATTTATATAAAAAAATAATGAATGAAAATTTATTTGGCTGTTCAAGATTTTGTTATTTAATGATTTTGGGATACTTTTAATTATTACAAAAAACTAATTTAAAGAAAAAAATAATTTATTTTCGTTAAAAATACTTATCTTGTCAAAAAAAATATAATAATGAACATTGGGAAAATTCGGCAAGTTTTTCAGTTTAGGCATAAAATTTAAAACAACAGCATGATCTTTAAAAAAATTTTTTTAGACACTTACGCTAAGCATTCTAAAAATCAACCTTTTCAAATAAAAATTCTCCTTGTATTTTTAACGTCTATATTGTCGTTAGTTTTTATAAATTATTTTAGAAGTTTAAATAATGTATTGATTTTCATTGAAAAAAATGGGCTCGGAGAAAATTTTTCTTTTATAATTAGAACAATTAGAAACTTTACTGATTTTCAACTCTTAGATTTAATATATTGGGCTCTTTGTATTTTTTTCTTTTACCTTATTGTTCCAGTAATCATGATTAAATGGGTTTTCAAAGAAAAACTTTCTGAATACGGATTAGCCCTGGCTGGTTTAACATCCGGCATGAAAATATATTTTATGTTTTTACTTTTTATGCTTCCTTTGATTTGGGTGCTTTCATACACAGATTCATTTCAACAAACATATCCCTTTTACAAAATAGAATATAGCGGCACATCCAACACCCATTTTTTTATTTGGGAGGGATTTTATTTTTTGCAGTTTGTTGGTCTTGAGTTTTTCTTTAGAGGGTTTATGTTACACGCTTTAAAAAAACAATTCGGTTTTTACGCAATTTTCATCATGACGATTCCATACTGTATGATTCACTTTCAAAAGCCTTTGCCAGAGACCATTGGGGCTATTTTTGCTGGAATCATTTTAGGGACCATGAGTCTAAAATCTAATTCAATTTGGTTGGGTGTTTTACTTCATTTTTCAGTTGCTATTGCAATGGATTGCTTTTCGTTAATGCATAGGTGAAGATATAAAGTTATAATTTTTAACATGGTTACAAATATGTTTGGGAATTGGTTTTAAAGAGGTTTTATAACAAATAAAATATTAAAAATAAAGTTTATATAAGGTAATAGAAACTCTAAATAATTGTCTCAATTAAAAATAATTTTGATTATAAAAAACGTTTCACCTCAATTACTCATACAAATAATATTGTTTACACATCGCTTTATAATCTTTTAATCCTTGTGCCCATGATGCACGAATTGTTTCAATTGAAACACCTTGTTTTATTTGATCCATAAGGCTTTTAGAACCTGCTAATTTATTAAAATCGCCGATTTCTTTATGGATAGATTTATCGAAAAATAAATTTTTATGATCAAAGTTCTGATATAAATCTATTATTAACGATAGATTAATTTCTGGCTTCTTCCGAATAGTTTCTAAACTTAAATATCTAAAATCTAAACCATAACATGTATCGCCTTCAAATAAAGGATTTATCTTCATACCTGGAATAGATTGAGGTATAAAATAAAAATCGTATTTACCCTTTAAATATGGGCTTCCTAACACTGTAAAAGGAAAATGAGTGCCTCTTCCTTGACTTACAGTTGTGCCTTCGAATAAACATAAAGTTGGATACAGTTCGATAGCTAATTGACTATTCAAATTAGGGGATGGTGGTACAGGGAGTTGATACGACATCCCTCGTTTATAATTTTTTAATGTGATGACTGTTAAGTCGGCTCGCAGACTATCTTTTAACCATTTTTGTCCATTGACCATTTTGGCAAATTCCCCAATTGTTAAGCCATAAGTAATTGGTATCGGAAATTGCCCAATGCCGGAGTAAAATTCTTTCTCTAAAATGGGTCCGTCAATATAGGCATTTGGATTGGGTCGGTCTAACACAATCAGCGGTTTTTTATATTCAGCACATACTTCCATGATATCCCGTAAGGTATTGATATAGGTATAAAATCGGCAGCCAACGTCTTGAATATCAAATACGAATACGTCAAATAATACCACTTGGTCGGGCGAAGGTTTTTTATGTTTCCCATATAACGAGATAATGGGTATTTGGGTTTTTGTATCTACCTCATCTTTAACAGCTTCGCCGTTGCTGGCATTGTTTCTAAAGCCATGTTCGGGACCAAAAATGATAGTAATATTAATTCCTAAAGCCTTAAGTGTATCTACAAGATGTACACCATTTATTTCTGAAGTTTGGTTCACCAATAAGCCTATTTTTTTACCCATTAAAAGGGGTAAATAGTCTTTAAAACATGCGGCGCCCACTACAATTTTTGCTTTTACTGTGCCTACAGCTTGGGCTTGAGATTTAGAACCAAAACCAATTATTATACAACAAAAAAGGATTTTAAAGAAAATATTCATGGTGTTTTTTGAACAAAATTACAAAAAAAACATCTATAGTTTCATTTTATAGTAAAAAATATAGGTTCAATCAACCATTAATAACTCTTAATTTCTCCTTCCTCTTCAATAAGGTTGTTTTTTAAATGCAAAATGCCGATACCTTTGGTTTTGGCTAATGTAATAACACCGTCATCGTAAGATAAAGCCGCAATATATAAATAGGTATTTGTGCGCAGAGCATTACCGCCATATTTTTTAAACATTGTATAGTTATGGTTCATAAATTTTTCTAAATCTTCCTTTCTAAAACTATGTTTTATTTCTACTAAACCTACACTATTTTTGTTTACTAATAAAAGATCAATTTCTGTTGCTGTAGCACCAGATTCATTCAGGAGTTTTACATTAAGATTTACAAAGTCGTAATGGATGTTATTCAGAATTGGGTTACCTTTAAGGCTATAAAAAAATAATTCTTCTAAGCCTCGTCCCAAATTAAAACCCAAACGATCCATGGTAGATTTAAGTTGTTTGTCCACTTCTTCAGATTCTTTTTTTAAGGCAAGTAATTCTTCTTTACCTCTTTTTTCAAGAGCTAAAAGTTCATCTCTACCTCTTTTTTCAAGAGCTAATAGTTCATCTCTACCTCTTTTTTCAGCATCTTCGGTTTCTTTTTTAAGTGCCAGTAACTCTTCATGACCTCTTTTTTCGAGCGCTTCGGTTTCTTTTTTAAGTGCCAGTAACTCTTCATAACCTTTTTTTTCGAGTGCTTCGGTTTCTTTACGCATAGCTTCTATTTCGGCTAACCTTAGAATATGAGCCTCTTCACCATGTTTTTTAATGGCTTCGGTCTCAAGTTTAATGGCTTCGGTTTCAACACGAATCCGAACCAGTTCTTCAAGTAGCTCGGGCATAGTTAAACTATCTAAATTTTTCATAAAACTAAAATTTCAACAAAGATAAAAACTAAAATTCAAAAAAAAATAATTTTTTAAAAATAGTTATCCAAAAAGGTACTAATACTATAAATATTAAGTAGAAATACTATGAAAATTTAAGTATTTTTACTCATTTCTATTTAAATTTGCCCGATTCAATTAACTTAAAGAGGCAAACGCAAAGAGGTGTTATGATTAAATGCCGCTTTTAAAAAGCTGTAGAAATATAATTTGAATAGCATCGAATTTAATTCTATGGTTTAAATCTAATAACCATTGTTTTACCCTTACAGGGTTAAATATTAAATGTTTGAATCTATCTTTAGAATTTACCGGTAATTATTAATATTTAGATCTTTCAGACTTAGATCCTATTATAATCGAAAAAATTATATCCCAAAAATAAAATAATTTTAATAAAAATCTTATCTTGTGCTGTATTAAAAATTATTTTTATGAATATTAAAACCAAAACTTTATTGAGCATCATGATGTTCTTGAATTTTTTTATCTGGGGCATTTGGTTTATTACCATGGGACCTTATTTACTAAATGGCAACATTAAAGCTTCGGGTTCGCAAGTAGGTTTAGCCTATTCAACGCAGTCTTGGGGCGCCATTTTAGCACCATTTATTATTGGACTTATTGCAGATAAGTATTTTTCGGCACAACGTATCCTAGGTTTTTTACATATTATAGGAGGTATATTACTTTATTTTATTTATCAACAACAAAGTTTTGAAGGATTTTTCCCCTTGCTTTTAATTTATATGATTCTTTTTATGCCTTCATTAGCACTTACAAATGCCATTGCCTTAAAACAAATTCAAGATTCTGAGAAAGAGTTTTCAGTTATTAGAATGTGGGGTACTATCGGCTGGATCGTGCAAGGACAACTTTTAGCCACTATTTTAATTGTGTTTTATGGCAGTGATATTATTAATGATAGCACCCGTCAAAACGACTTAAACATCACATTTTTAATAGCATCCGTAATATCGATTATTTTTGGATTCTATTGTTATTTTTTACCCAGTACACCACCACCCAACAAAGGAAAGAAAACAAGTTTGTCTGAAATTATAGGTTTAGATGCCTTAGCACTTTTAAAAAACAAAAATTATTTAATCTTTTTTATTTCGGCAATATTAATTTGTATTCCCTTAGCCTTTTATTATAGTTTTGCCGGCGGATTTTTAAGTGAACTTAATTTTCAAAACTATGCGTCAAGAATGACTTTTGGGCAGATTTCCGAAATGGTCTTTTTATTTATTATGCCCTGGTTTTTTAAACGCTTAGGTGTCAAAAAAATGCTTATTTTTGGTATGTTAGCTTGGTCAATTCGTTACATCTTTTTCTCCTTTGGAAACATTAACGACCTTTTGTGGCTTTTATATGGCGGGATTATTTTACACGGTATTTGTTACGACTTCTTTTTTGTTACAGGCTATATTTATACCGATAAAATTGCCGGCGAAAAAATTAGAGCTTCAGCCCAAGGTTTTATAACCGTAGCCACTTACGGGCTTGGTATGTTGATTGGTTTTAGCTTGTCGGGGAAAATTGTGGACTATTATAGTATTAAAGCTTTAGATCCAATAACACTTAAGGAAATTGTAACCCATGATTGGCAAAAAATTTGGCAGTTCCCGGCGGCTTTAGCTTTAATTATTCTGTTATTCTTTACTATCTTTTTTAAAAATGAACCAAAAACGACATCAATTTAAAATAATTATATGAAATACGAACCCATTAACCCCAATTTATTTATTCAAAATCGCCAACGCTTTGTCAATAAAATGCAAAAAAATAGCCTTGGTATTTTTAAAAGCAATTTACCCATGCCTTCCAATGGCGATGCTTTTTATAATTTTAAACAAAATAGTAATATATTTTGGCTTTGTGGTATTGAACAAGAAAATACTTGGGTACTTTTAAACCCCAATGCTTCTGAAAAAAAGTATCGTCAAGTATTGGTATTAGACCGTCCTAACGAATTAAAAGAGAAGTGGGATGGCAAACGACTTACTAAGGAACAAGCTATCAAAATTTCAGGTATCGAAACGATTATTTGGAATGACCAATTAGAGCCCTTACTTCAAAAATGGATTCATGCTATTGATACGATATACTTAGATTCAAATGAAAATGATCGTCGTAATCACAACGTGATGACTTCCGAATACGAACTTATTTATAAATTAAAACAGCAATACCCCTTACATCAATTCCAAAGGGCAGCAGCGATTTTTAAATACTTACGTTCTATTAAATCTCCGATTGAAATTCAGCTGATTGCCAAAGCCATTGACATTACTAATCAAACCTTTCAGTCATTATTAAAAATCATGAAGCCCGGCATTTTTGAATACGACATTGAAGCCCATATTATGTATTCATTTATACGAAATAAAGCTAAAAATGCTTATAACAATATCATCGCCTCCGGAGATAATGCCCGTATTTTACATTATATCGAAAATAGTAGTGTTTGTAAAAATGGCGACCTTATTTTAATGGATTTTGGCGCGGAATATGCTAATTATTGTGCCGATTTAACCAGAACAGTTCCTGTAAATGGAAAATTTACGTCAAGACAAAAAGAAGTCTATACCGCCTGTTTGAATATACATCAATATGCTAAATCCATTTTAAAACCCGGCGTTATTTTAAGAGATTATACCGAGAAAGTTGGTGATAAAGCCACCAAAGAATTTTTAAAAATTGGTATTGTAAAAAAAGAAGATACAAAATACGACACGCCAGATAATAAAGCCTATCAAAAGTATTTATATCACGGCATTTCGCACCATTTAGGAATAGATGTTCACGATTATGGTATTACCCATTTACCCTTAGAACCAGGTATGGTTTTAACCGTTGAACCGGGTATTTATATTCAAGAAGAAAATATGGGTATTCGTTTGGAAAATAACGTGGTGATCACCGCAACGGGGCATACCGATTTAATGAAACATGTTCCGATACAAATTGCTGATATTGAAAGCCTTTACAAAAAATAACATGCGTAAAAATTTAGCCAATTTTTGTACCTTGCTCAACTTATTGTTTGGTTGTTTAGCCATTATCAATATTTTTGAAGTGGATTATTATTACTCCGATGAATTAAATACTTCTACCTGGGTCATCATCCCCGAAAAAATGTATTTAGTGTCTTTTTTTATCTTTGCTGCGGGGCTTTGTGATTTTTTAGATGGATTTATTGCCCGTTGGTTGAAAACAGAATCGCCTCTTGGATTGCAGTTAGATTCTTTAGCAGATATTGTAAGCTTTGGCGTAGCGCCGGGTTTAATTGTCTTTAAATTTTTAAACCAGAGTTTAAGTAATATTATTATCAAAGAACCCTATAGCATAATGACCAAATTGATACATGTTTTTCAACCTAATAACGAGTCTAATTTTGCGCCATTTATTTTTTTATTACCAGCATTTATCATCCCTTTAGCAGCAGCGTATCGCTTAGCTACTTTTAATCTTTCAAAGGACCAAACAAAAAATTTTAAAGGTTTACCTACACCAGCTGTTGGATTTTTAATTGCTACCTATCCATTAATATTTTGGCAACCCCATTTTAAATGGGTGTTTTTGTTATTTAATAATTCAAATGTATTTTGGTATCTGAATTGTTTTGGCTTAGGTTATTTAATGCTAAGCTCTAGAACGATGTTAGCTTTTAAAAATATGAGGACTGATCGTTTAAAGAAAAAAACATGGATTATTATAGGAATTTTAGGACTCATTATGATTATAATATGGCAATGGTTAGGTTTGGCAATGGCGATATTGGGCTATATTGTAGGGTCGTTTATTTACGAAAAAATTCTGTTTCAAAAACAAGTTACACTTTAAATTTTTATGTTATATTTTATACCAACACCTATTGGTAATTTAAAAGATATTACCTATCGAGCTATCGAAATTTTGAAATCTGTAGATTTAATCTTATGCGAAGATACCCGTACCTCAAAGGTTTTATTAAGTCATTATCAAATACAGAAACCTGTTCAAGCCTATCACCAACATAACGAACACGAACGTACAGATGCTATCATTCAGATGCTTCAAACAGATAAAAATATTGCTTTAATTACTGATGCAGGTACACCAGGAATATCAGACCCAGCTTATTTATTGGTAAAACATTGTGTACAGCAGTCTATTCCTTTTCAATGTTTACCAGGCGCTACGGCATTTGTCCCCGCATTAGTAAATAGTGGTTTACCAATCAATCAGTTTTTATTTTATGGATTTTTACCCGTAAAAAAAGGACGTCAAACAGCCCTAAATGTATTAGCTGAAGATACCAGAACGCTTGTTTTTTATGAAAGCCCGCATCGTTTGGTAAAATTTTTAGTAGAACTTAAAACAATTTTTGGCGAAACAAGACAACTAAGTATTAGTAGAGAACTTACTAAAATTTATGAGGAAACTCGGCGAGGTACTGTAGCCGAACTATGGCAACATTTTAGTCACATAGAACCTCGAGGTGAATTTGTTATAGTTGTAGAAGGAAAATCAAAATAATTCTCAAGCGGCTAATATACAACATTTTTTAATACAAATATTGCGTATAAATACGTATATTAAATATACTATTATTTTGTTACTTGCACCATGATGTATCAGCCTAATACGTTTAGTGCAAGTCACCCCATGATAAAATTATTTATCGCGCTTGGAATTGGAATATATTTAGGTTTAAACTATCCCAATTATTCGCTATTACAAGTATTAGGATTAATAATAGGTGGATTAGCAATCGTATTATTGCTATTTAAAATTAAATTAAGGTTTCGGTTTAATTGGTTTAATTTTTTAAGAACTGCCATACTTTTATTAATTATGATTACTTTAGGTTATTGGCGGGCAATAATTTACAAAGATGTTCCAACGCCATTCGTACAAAATAATATAAAACAGAATGCTTCTGTTTTTCAGTTTAAAATTTCAGACAATTTAGGTTCTTCTAAAAAATTTTATAAATATGAAGCTTACTTAGATGCGATTATAATAAAGGATTCTGTTA
>JASGCT010000033.1 GCA_030053915.1 Alphaproteobacteria bacterium | reverse complement strand
ATATATTTACATTCAATTATTTATAATTTAAAATCCTCCTTAATTTTTAGGCGTACTTTGACAAACAAATTGGGTGGTAGAAACCTTGGTATCAAGAATGGCTTTAAAACCACCTGCAATTTCAGAAAAATTTTGGTAGCCTCGGGCTGCTAAAATACTAGCGGCAGCCATACTGCGGTAACCGCCAGCGCAATGAATATAAAATTTTTCTTTTTTATCTATTTCGCTTATCCAATCATTGATATATGCTAACGGTTTCGATAAGGCATTATTTACATGTTGTGCTTCGTATTCTGTTAATTTCCTAACATCTATAATTTTGGGGGCGTTTGTATCAATTTCAGCTTCAAATTGTGAGGCTGAAATTCTATTGATGACTTCAAAATGATTTCCTGCTGCTTTCCAAGCTTCAAAACCACCAGATACATGTCCTAAAATATTATCAAAACCAACTCTACTTACTCTGGTTACAACTTCTGCCATTTTATTGGGTTCTGATACAAATAGAATGGGTTGTTTTACATCTTTAATTAAAGTGCCCACCCATGGTGCAAAATCGCCATTTATTCCAATATTAATAGATTGCGGAATAAATCCTTGACAAAAAATTGAGGCATCTCTGGTATCTATAATAAGGGCATCTGTGGCTTCTAAAATCGATTTAAATGCATCAATAGTCAATAATGTCATACCATTATTAAAAACATTATCAAAATTGTCGTAGCCTAATTTATTCATAGCCACATTACCACCAAAATATTCGGGTGGTGGCAATAATCCCGAAGTAACTTCATCAATAAATTCTTGAACAGTCATATTGGCTCGAAGGGCGTAATTATTTAATTTTTGATTTCCAATTGTCGAAACCGTTTCTTTACTCATATTTTTACCACAAGCACTTCCGGCCCCATGAGCAGGATACACAAGTACATCATCTTCTAAGGTCATTATTTTATTTCTTAAAGAATGGAATAGTAATGTTGCTAAATCATCTTGAGTCATAGAAGCAATTTTTTGAACAAGATCTGGACGCCCCACATCGCCAATAAAAAGGGTATCGCCACTAAAAAGAGCTTGATTTTTACCATTTTCGTCTATTAATAAATAACAAGTACTTTCTAAAGTATGCCCTGGAGTATGTAGTACTTTTAAAGTTATTGAACCGATTAAAAACTCTTGCCCATCAACTGCTTCAATACATTTAAAAGCGGGTTTCGCAGTTGGACCGTAAACGATCGGCGCTGCTGTTTTTTGGTTTAAGTCTATATGCCCGCTTACAAAATCGGCATGAAAATGGGTTTCAAAAATATATTTTAAGATAACATGGTCGCGGTTTAAACGCTCAATATAGGGTTGGGTTTCGCGTAATGGGTCGATAATTGCGGCTTCACCATTCGAGGTAATATAATAAGCGCCTTGGGCTAAACACCCAGTATAAATTTGTTCAATTTTAAAATTGGGATTTATCATTTTATGTTTTTTAGTTGTTATAAATTCATCGGCAAAGTTACATAAAAATATTCTAAAATACCCTAGTATTTTTTTAAAAATGAACTTTAAAGCGTTTTCTAAAGGTTTTAAAAAACGTTAAACTACCATTTTATGAAAGCATTTAATTTAATTGCTCTAACATAAGGCTAAATAGTAACATGTTTTTATAACAAATTTCTTTTTCTCTTTCAAAAATTAAATAATGTTCTGTCATCTCAATTTTACCCTATACCTTACAAATACGATAATATAAAAAAAAGGCGATAACATTACCGCCCTTTTTATAAAGCACTGCCTTTGAATTATGTCATTACTTAATGGCAATTTCACAACAAGATTTAGACTCTTCAGCTTTTTTGGGTATCGAAAGATGAAGCTCACCATGCTCTAAATTCGCTTCAATTTTATCGCTCAGTATTTGATTGGGTAAGGTAAATGAACGATTAAACTGACTGTAATTGTATTCGCTTCGAGTGTAATTTTCTTTCGTTTCTTTGGTCTCGTCAGTTTTCTGAGCTGAAATTGAAAGTACATTGCCATTTAAAGAAATTTTAATGTCCTCTTTTTTTAATCCGGGGACCGCTAAACTAATCGTAAAGTTTTTCTCGTTTTCTTTGATATTAGCCGCAGGAAACTGATGAAATGATTTTTGAGGGCTTTCATTCCAAAATTGGTCTAAAATAGATGGAAAATAAACATAAGGAAAATTTTCATTTTTTAATTTAATTAAATTCATAATTTTAATTTTTAAGTTGTTAATAATTTATTTGTGTTGCCTTTTTGCTAGCTTAAGGTTACATAACTTCAATTTACAAATTAATTTCTTAAACTCATTTTCTGATAAAATTTATCGTTTCAGCTAAAAATAACGACAATTTGTCTTATTTTATATGCCATTGTGTCATTTTTACAAAATTGACCTACAAATTAAAATAGTCTTTCCTCATATTCTGCTATAATTATCAAATATTCTTTAAAAATAGAACTCTTGGTATGATTTATAATATAAAATAGAAAATTAAATGAAAATATTAAAATTTTTAATTAAAGAGTTGTATTTTTGCACACTAAAGACAAAATATGGAATTTTCAAAAAGACAATTACAAGTAGGAAGTTTAATAAAAGAAGTTATGAATGGGCTTTTTTTAAAACTTAATTTAAACACCATTCAAGGTAAGTTAATTTCAATCTGTGCTGTAAAAGTTACCCCAGATTTGTTAGAAGCCCGGGTTTATATTAGCGTTATGAATGTTAAAGACCCAACAGAATTTATTGCCCTCATCGAAAAAAAAGATTGGGAAATTAAAAAACAACTCGCCGCAAAACTAAAACATCAGTTAAGACGCATACCACAATTGAAGTATTTTGCCGATGATACCTTAGACTATGTATTTAAAATGGAACAAATTTTTGATAACATAAAAAAAGTGCAAGATGCCTAGTCTTGTTTTTCAAAATATTTCTAAATTTTATAATAACTTTAAAGCCCTACAAGATTTGAATTTCACCTTAGAAAAAGGTAAAATTAGCGGGTTTCTTGGTCCCAATGGTGCTGGAAAATCGACTACTTTTAAAATTTTAGCTGGTATTATTCAAGCTAATTCAGGCTCCTACAAATTCCAAAATCACGTGTTCGACATTTCAACTTTAAAATCAAAATTTAAAATAGGTTATTTAGCCGAAAATAATCCTTTATATTTAGATATGTTTGTAACTGAATATTTAGAATTTATAGCCCAAGCAAATCAGTTAAACCATTCTGATGCAATCATATCAGACTACATTGTAAAAACCGCTTTAACCACTGAAAAACACAAAAAAATAAAAACGCTATCAAAAGGTAATAAACAACGTGTAGGACTTGCTGCGGCCTTAATCATCCAACCAGACATTCTGTTATTAGATGAACCCACAACTGGTTTAGACCCCAACCAAATTATTGACATTAGAAATCTTTTAAAAGAAGAAGCACAAAATAAAATGATATTCTTTTCAAGTCATCTTATAGCTGAAGTTTCGCATTTATGCAATCAAATAATAATCATATATAAAGGGTCATTGGTGGATAATATACAACAAATTAATTTATTAACTGAAGCCGAATTGACGGCTATTTTTCAATCTAAAACACAAACTATCCAATATGCTCCCAACCCTTAGGTTTTTTTAGATTAAGATACTGTTGTAATTGTAAATTTTCTGGTAATTGCAATTGAGGGTCATGGGCAATTAATTCTTCTGCATCTTTTTTAGCAATTTCTAAAATGTTTTTATCTTTTACTAAATCCGCAAGTTTAAAGTCTAAAGCCCCACTTTGTTTGGTGCCCGAAATATCGCCTGGACCTCTAAGTTCTAAATCCTTTTCAGCAATTTCAAACCCATTATTTGTTTTAGCCATAATAATCATTCTGGCTAAACTTTTTTCGTTTAATACTGATGGTGTTAATAAAATACAATAGCTTTTATCGGCGCCGCGTCCTACCCTACCCCTTAGTTGATGCAATTGCGATAATCCAAACTTTTGAGCACTTTCTATGAGCATCACCGATGCATTGGGTATATTTACCCCAACTTCTATCACAGTTGTTGACACTAAAATATGCGCCTGTCCATTAATAAAATTTTGCATATTCATGTCTTTTTGTTTGGTATCCATTTTCCCATGTACTATAGCAATTTTATAATAAGGCTCCATAAAAAAAGTTTTAAGATATTCATAACCTGAATATAGATTTTCGTAATCTAATTTTTCACTTTCTTCTATAATTGGATAAACAATAAATACTTGACGACCTTGTGCAATTTCTGATTTCAAAAAAGGATACACCTGTTCGTTTCGTTTTGAATCGTATAGATGAACTGTTTTAATGTCTTTTCGCCCCGGTGGCAATTCATTAATGATACTAATATCCAAATCGCCATACATTGTCATTGCTAATGTTCGTGGAATGGGCGTGGCAGTCATACATAAAACATGTGACGGTAAGGCAGACTTTTGATATAACTTACTTCGTTGTTCCACACCAAATTTATGCTGTTCATCAATAATTGCTAAGCCAATATTTTTAAATTCAACCGTGGCTTCCAAAATGGCATGCGTGCCCACAACAACATTCAAAACCCCTTCTTTTAATAAATGAATAGTTTGTTTTTTCTGCTTAGCCGGCGTACTTCCTTTTAACAAATCACATTGAACTGGCAAATGTTTTAAGGCAATTTTTAAACTTTCAAAATGTTGTGTCGCTAAGATATCCGTAGGGGCTAAAAAACATGCCTGAAACCCATTATCAATCGCTAAAAGTATGGTTAAAATTGCCACAATTGTTTTGCCACTACCAACATCACCTTGTAATAAACGGTTCATTTGAAAACCTTTACAAGTATCTTGACGAATTTCTTTTATAACTTTTTTTTGAGCATTCGTTAACTCAAATGGTAAATAGTCTTTATAAAATTTATTAAATAGATTGCCTACCTTAGAAAAATGAGGTCCAGGTTCGCACTTTTTTCGATAAGCGCGTTGCGCACTCAGATGTACTTGCTCTATAAAAAAATCTTCAAAAATAAAGCGGCGTTTGGCTTGTTGAAGATCTACGTCAAATTTTGGAAAGTGTATGTTTTTATAAGCCAAAAATCGAGACATTAATTTGTATTTATTGACGATGGATAAAGGAATAATTTCAGGTAAATCATTTTCGGAAATTCCATTAAAAATTTGTTCTGTTAACTTTCCTAATTGCCTACCATTAAAGCCATTTTGACTCAATTTGTCCGTTGATGAATATAATGGCACTAAATGGAGTTGTATCGCATTAATATCATGCACTTCTTCTATTTCGGGATGCGAGATGGTTAAAATGTTTTTGAAAAGATTCGTTTTGCCAAAAACTAAATATTGATTATTAATTTTAATTTTCTTTAAAATCCATTCTACCCCTTGAAACCAAATTAATTCAATAGACTTTGTACTATCTTTTAAAGTAACAACTAATCTTTTATGATTTTGTTTTCCAATTTCCTCAATATCAACAATTGTCCCAAAAATAAAAACTGATTCCCCCGGATTTAAAATATGATTGATAGGCAAAATTTCAGACTTATCAAGATAGCGAAACGGGAAGTTATTTAATTGATCTTCATAAGTTTGTAAACCAAGTTCTTTTTGTAAAAGTAAAAATTTAGCCGTACCAACGCCTTTTAAATAAAGTAACGACTTTTGTAAATTTTCCATTTTTTTGAACAAATATCCAAAAAAAAAAATTAATATTCAAAAAAAACCTTATTTTTGTTTTTAATTATTAAAAAATATGGAGAAAGAAGTTGTTTTAAGCGGTATAAGACCAACAGGATATTTACATCTTGGTAATTATTTTGGTGCCATGCAAAATTACGTAAAAATGCAAAACGACTACAATTGTTATTTTTTTGTAGCCAATTGGCATAGCTTAACAACACACCCCGATACCAGCGAAATGCGGCATCATGTGTATCGTGTTTTAGCCGAAAATATAGCTTGTGGTTTAGATTACAATAAAGTAACCCTTTATGTTCAAAGCGAAATTCCAGAAATTGCTGAATTGTATTATATTTTAAATACCTTAGCCTATAAAGGCGAGTTAGAAAAAACCACAACTTTTAAAGATAAAGTAAGAACCCAACCCGATAATGTAAATGCAGGTTTACTAACCTATCCAGTATTACAAGCAGCCGATATTTTAATTCATCGTGCCGTAAAAGTACCCGTTGGTAAAGACCAAGAACAAAATTTAGAAATGGCCCGAAATTTTGCCAGCCGATTTAATCATCGCTATCAAGAGGTGCTTCCCCTTCCTTATGCTTTTAATTATAATCAAGAATTAATTAAAATTCAAGGGTTAGACGGACTTGGCAAAATGAGTAAAAGCGAAAATCAACTCAGTACAATTTTTTTACAAGACGACCCTGAAACCATCTATAAAAAAATTATGAAAGCCAAAACAGACCAAGGTCCAGCCACACCTCAAGAACCAATGCCTCCTTATATCGAAAATATATTTTTACTTTTAAAATTAATGAGTTCTACAGATACTTATCAATTTTTTATTGACAAATATAATGCCAGTAGTACCGGGAATTGTTTGATTAGATATGGCGATTTGAAGAAACAATTAGCTGAAGATATGATTAAATTTTTAACCCCAATTCGTCAAAAAACAAACGAGCTACTTAACAATGAAACCTTAATGAAAAATATCATTAAAGAAGGTACTTATAAAGCCAGAGAAAGTTCTTCTAAAACCCTTGACATTGTTAAAAAAGCCATGCAAATGTGGTATTAATATTTTAATAAATTATATATATTTTTTATGAGTAAATCACCTAACCAATTTTTAACAGACAATAAAACACCTAAACTCATTGCCATTGCTGGCAATATTGGTGTTGGTAAAACCACATTAACCCAAAAACTTTGTAAACATTTTAAGTGGTTACCTCAATTTGAGAATATAGATGACAATCCATACCTTATTGATTTTTACGAAGATATGAGGCGATGGAGTTTTAATTTACAATTCTTTTTCTTACAAAGACGCTTAAAAAATATTTTAGATATACAAGCCGGCGCCTCTACCTATATTTTAGACCGAACCATCTACGAAGATGCACAAGTATTTGCCCCCAATTTACATGATATGGGATTAATGACTAGCCGCGATTTTATAACCTATAGCGAATTTTATAACACCATCAGAACAATGATTAAGCCTCCTGATTTAATAATATACCTAAAAGCTTCAGTACCAACTTTAGTACAACGTATCGATAAAAGAGGACGTGAATTTGAATCGAATATCAGTATTGATTATTTAAATAAACTGAATGATTACTATAATAAATGGGCTGATAGCTATCACGATGGAAACTTATTAGTTATTGATTGTGATAATAGTAACTTTGAAGATAACCCGGAAGACCTAGGAAACGTGATTACTAAAATTGAATCCATTTTTTTTGGACTATTTTAAAATTTAAATGGCTAAACTTGTACTTTGTTTAGGAACAAATATCGGTGATAGAGAAAATAATTTGATTCAAGCTGTACATTTATTAAATAAACAATTTAATTCGATTTTTACTTTTTCCCCAATATACGAAACAAGCCCTTGGGGGCTTATAAAACAAGATCATTTTTTAAATGGAGTTGTTTATACCGAAACTCAACATTCTCCAATTTCTTGTTTAAACATTTGTATGAATATTGAACAAGAATTAGGACGAACCAGAGTAATTAAAAATGAACCTAGAATTATTGATATCGATATCTTATATTACGACCAAAAAATAATTAATGAACCAAACTTAAAAATTCCACACTTGCATATTGCCTCACGAAAATTTGTCCTAGTTCCTTTAAACGATTTAATGCCTCAATTTATCGACCCCATCTATCATTGTTCAGTAAATGAATTGCTAAATAAATTAAACCAATCCAACGATCAGGTTAATTTTTATAAAAATTTAAAACTATAACGAAATAATTTTTACAATTGTATTAAAATGCTTTTAAAATTTGATAGTATTGATGTTTTTAAATTTACAGAGTTTAAATACCTTTACTGGGGCTCCTTTTTTTTAAATCTTGGCATTAGAATGACCAGCACCATGTTAGCTTGGTGGATATACAAAATTACACATGACCCTTTATATATAGGTTTCATCGCTATGGCAGAAGTTATTCCAGCTATTGGATTTGCTATTTTTGCAGGACATCTTGTTGATATTAAAGAGAAAACTAAAATCTTAAAAAACTGCTGTAAAGGTTTTATTTTTTTATACCCTTGCTTTTTAGCATTAATTCTGCTATTTTATCATCAAAAGATTTATTTTGACTGGGCTATTTGGATTACCCTTATCTTAGTTTTTATAAGCGGATTTATTCGGGCGTTTTCTGGTCCAACCTTACAAAGTTTAATAACATATATCATTCCAAAACAATTACTACCCAAAGCCGTTTCCTGGCATAAAGGACAATTTTTTTCATCCATGGTTTTTGGGCATATTTTAATTGGATTTTTAATATATTTTATTGACTATTACGGCGCTTTAATCGTAATTTGTTGTTTCATTTTTCTTGGCGCTACTTTTTTATTCAAAATTAGTCCCAAAGAAGTGAATCCTACTTCCAATACCAAGAATATGTTTCAAAATATTAAAGAAGGTATTCAGTTTGTTTTCAAAACTAAAGAAATTTTTGGTGTATTAAGTTTAGATTTATGGGCAGTCCTTTTTGGAGGTGTTGTAGGTATTTTACCTGTTTATGCTTCCGAGGTATTAAAATGTAGTCCAATTGGTTTTGGTTGGCTTAATGCCGCTACCGATTTAGGCGCCATAACGTATATCTTTGGCAGCACTTTGTTTCCTATGTCTAAGAATCAAGGACGCAAAATGCTTGTTGCTGTTGGAATTTATGGTTTGATGATCGTTATTTTTGGATTATCAAAAAACTTTATGCTTTCATTTATAGTATTGTATTTTAGTGGTATCGCCGATGGAATTAGTATCATCACCCGCAGCAGTATCGTTCAACTTTTTACACCTAAAGAAATGCAAGGACGCGTTTTAAGTGTCAATTCAATTTTTGTAAATAGTAGTAACGAAATTGGACAGTTTGAGTCTGGCTTAGCAGCAAAAACAATGGGCGTAGTGCCATCTGTTGTATTCGGAGGGTGCATGACCATGGCAATTGTACTCTATATTTCTATAAAAAACAAAAAAATTCGAAATTTATCATACTAATTATCTTATTTTAAAAAAAAAGAAATGTAAATCGCAATTTTTAATAAAAAAAATAATATTTTTGTAAAAAAAAATTATGAAACTTTCTTTTAGCATCTTTATTTTTTGCTGCATGCATTTTATAGGAATATCTCAAAAAAACTTTATCGATCAACCCTATATTCAAACTTCTGCAACATACGACACATTGGTTGTACCTAATAAAATTTCAATTGCTATAACATTAAACGAGGCAGATAATAAAAATAAAAAATCTGTAGAAGCCTTAGAAAAAGAAATGTTAGCAGTTTTTAAAAAATTAAATATAAATATAGAGAAAGACCTCTTTTTAAGCGATATTTCAAGCAATTATAAATATTATTTTCTTAAAGGACAAAATATCATAAAAACCAAAGATTATACTTTAATAGTTAGAGATGCCCAAACAGTTGGGGCGGTTCTTTATAATCTTGAACAAATTGGCATCGCACATGTTAAAATTGAGAAAACTGAATTTGAACATGAAGATGCACTAATTCTCACCTTAAAATCAAAAGCCATTGAAAAAGCCCAACAAACCGCCGCTACTATAGCAGCAACGCTACATCAAAAAATTGGTAAAGCTATATTTATTGAAGTAGAACGAAACAATCATGTTTTTTCGCAAAATAAAGCCATGACTTTCTCAGTAAGCGAGACTATAGATTTAGCTGCCTTTACACCACCACCCATATTTGATTTTGAAAAAATTAAATTTAGTGCCATTGTTACGGTAAATTTTATCTTAGAATAATAATATATTTGATTTTGTGCAATTAAGATGCTATCTTTGCACCAAAATAAGATATGAAATCAGGATTTGTAAATATTATCGGATACCCTAACGCTGGCAAATCAACTCTATTTAATACATTTTTTCCTAAAAAATTAGCCATTGCTACCCATAAAGCCCAAACTACCGTCAATCGAATTAAAGGAATTATCAATAAATCTAACGACTATCAAATTATTTTATCAGATTTACCCGGCTATTTAGACCATCCCGTTAATTTATTTCATGAAAAGTTAAATATTCTTATAAAACAAGCCATTGAAGATGCCGACTTAACAATCTGCTTATTAGATAGTACTAAACCAATACCCGCCCAATTCGAAACACTTTATCAATTAATTACACCAAACAATAACTGTCTGGTACTAATTAATAAATTAGATCTCATTAATTTAGAACTTAAAAACGCAATTGAAAATTATTTTAAAACCAATTTTCCCGATTTAAAAACCTATTTTATATCAATTCTAAAACCAGAACATCCGCTTAAATTTTTAGACATTATACTGCCTTTTATTCCCGAACACCCACCCTATTTTCCTGATAACGACGACATTTCAGATTTACCCCAGAAATTCTTCATAGCACAACTGATTCGTGAAAATATTTTTTTATTACTTCATCAAGAATTACCGTATGAATGTTTTGTTCATATTGAATCATTTAAAGAAACACCTAAAATTACCTCTATTAAAGCTCTAATTTATGTCAATAAAGACTCACAAAAATCAATTTTAATAGGCAAAGCAGGTAGCATGATTAAAAAATTAAGTACCCAATCCAGAATCAATATCGAAGCCCATTTAGGTACCAAAGTTTTTTTAGAACTTTTTATAAAAGTAAAAGAAAATTGGAAAAAAGAATCAACTATTTTAGATAAAATTATATATTAATGCACTACATTGTAGCAATTATAGGCCGACCCAATGTTGGCAAAAGTACCCTTTTTAATAGGCTTGTTCAAGCCCGAAAAGCTATTGTGGACAACGAAAGCGGCGTAACCCGCGACCGCCAATACGGCGATGTGGAATGGAACGGTAAAACCTTTCAAGTTATTGATACCGGAGGCTATCTTGCCGATTCTGACAATGTCTTTGAAAAAGAAATCATAAAACAAATTCATCTTGCCGTAGAAGAAGCCCATGCCCTTATTTTTATGGTTGATGTAAAAGACGGACTTACTTATTTAGACGAAGCCGCTACCGAACTTCTTCATAATACTAACAAACCTGTTTACTTGGCAGTTAATAAAGTTGATAACAATAAAAATATGCTTGAAGCCCAAGAGTTTTATAGTATGGGATTTGAAAAGATTTTCTTCATCAGCAGTATCTCGGGATCTGGGATAGGCGACTTACTTGACGATCTTGTTCTAGAAATTAATACCCTAATCCCAGACGAAATTAACTCAGAAATTCCTAAGATAGCCATTATTGGGCAACCTAATGTTGGTAAATCATCATTATTAAATACGTTCTTAGGCGAAGAAAGAACCATTGTAAGTAAAATCGCCGGCACCACCCGAGATAGTATTTTTACCCACTTTAATAAATTCGATAAAGAACTTATTCTTATTGACACTGCCGGTATTCGTAAAAAAACAAGTTCCAAAGAAGATTTAGAATTTTATTCAATCATTCGTGCCATTAAAGCCATAGAAGAAGCCGATGTTTGCATTTTAATGATTGACGCCGTGATGGGCATGAACGCTCAAGACGTGAATTTATTTAGCATGGTTACCCGAAAAAACAAAGGTATTCTAATTGTTGTTAATAAATGGGACTTAGTAGAAAAAAATACCCAATCTGTTATTGAATATACCGAAAAAATAAAAAAGAAAATCGCCCCCTTTGTAGATGTACCAATCGTTTTTACCTCAGTTAAAGAAAAACAACGCCTTTTAAAAATATTAGACCAAGTTATCGAAATTTTTAAAAATAGAAAAAATCGCATACAAACCTCTGTCCTAAACGACAAACTTTTAAAAATTATAGAAAGTTATAGTGCCCCTGTAGTACGCGGTCATAGTGTTAAAATAAAATACATTGTTCAACTCCCTACCGCAATCCCAAGTTTTGCTTTTTATACCAATTTTCCCAACGATATTAAACAGCCTTATAGAAACTATATTGAAAATCAAATGCGAAAACTATTTAATTTTTGTGGCGTGCCTATTCGTATTTTTTTTAGAAAAAAATAAAAAATTTTGGCTATCCCAATATTCTTTAGTACCTTTGCAAAAAAATGGCCCCGTAGCTCAACTGAATAGAGCATCTGACTACGAATCAGAAGGTTTCAGGTTTGAATCCTGACGAGGTCACCATGTCTGCAGTATTGGCCTCGTAGTTCAACTGGATAGAATATCAGATTTCGGCTCTGAGGGTTGAGGGTTCGAATCCTTCCGAGGTCACTCTATTTTTTATGAAATCTGTTTTACATTCATTAATTAATTTTCAAGACCAAACAATTTTTGTTCATATTAAACATGTTAAAAATATACACTTAAAAATTAATGAAAAAAACGAAATTATCTTAACCATACCGCATCCAAAATGTATGGATCAAGCCCAATTATTTCTACAAAGTAAATGGCAATGGGTATCAAAAGTATTAGACGGACGTACTAGAAATCCTCAATTTATTTCCAAAAAATATTGCGACAACGAAATATTTTACTTACTTGGTAAACCCCTAAAATTAAAAATAGTACCCATACAAGCACCTATTACCAGATTTTTTTATGATGACCAATATATTTATATAGAAGTACGCCCCAATTTAAAATACGATTTTTCAAAAATAATAGATACATTATATAAAAACGTGGTTATCGACTTTATTCATAAAAATGCTCTTGCTTGGCAACAAAAATTAAACGTTACGGTTTCTCAATATGACGTTAAAAAATTTACCGCGCGTTGGGGATGTTGCTATTATTGGAAACATAAAATTGCCTTAAATAGTCTTTTAGCGCCCAAACCACCTCATCTTATTGAATATGTATTAGTTCATGAATTAGTGCATTTATTAGAACCAGGACATGGTCCAAGATTTTACAATTTAATGAATTTATACCTACCTAATTGGCAAGAGTTAAAAAAAGAACTTAATAAAAATTAAAAAAACAAGGTAAAAATCACTAAAAAACACCAATTATCAAAAATATTATATTTTTTTTAAAATATATTTGGCTTTTACTAAAAAAAAGCATAACTTTGCACTTGAAATAAAAAATTAAATAGCATGCAAGACAAAGAAACAATTGTTAAAAAGTACGGTGGATCTGCAACCAACACAGGCGATGTTGAAGTTAGAATTGCACTTCTTACAGCCAGAATTTCTCACATTTCCTCTCATTTAAGTAAAAACAAAAAAGATTTTTCTACCCAAAACGGTTTAATGAAACTTGTTGGACAACGAAAAAGTTTAGTTAACTACCTACATAAACACCACATAGACAAATACCGTATTTTGATAGAAAAGTTAGGTTTAAGAAAATAATTATTCATATTAATCAATTTCAATACCCAACTAGAATCATAGTTGGGTATTATTATTTTATAAAAATTCACACATTATGACATTACATGTAAACCAAGAAAAATTTAACCTACCCGATGGTAGCGAGGTTGTTATTGAAACCGGAAAATTAGCCCGCCAAGCCAACGGTGCGGTTACCGTTCGATATAAAAATTGTATTTTATTAGCTACGGTTGTTGCTAATAAAGAGGCAAAAGAAGGACAGGGTTTTTTCCCACTAAGCGTTGATTATCAAGAAAAATATGCTTCAGCCGGACGAATTCCAGGTTCTTTTTTTAAAAGAGAATCCAAATTAAGCGATTACGAAATTTTAATTAGTCGCTTGATAGATAGAGCCCTTAGACCCTTATTCCCAGAAGATTATTTATGCGAAGTGCAAGTTCTTATAAATCTTATCTCGAGCGATGAAACTGTTATGCCAGACGCCTTGGCTTGTCTCGCCGCCTCAGCCGCTTTAGCTGTTTCTGATATTCCAATTAAAGAAATGATTAGCGAAGTTAGAGTTAGTAAAATTGACGGAAAAATAATCATCAATCCAAGCAAACAAGATCTAAAAAATGCCCACTACGATTTTATAGTAGCCGCTACCCAAACCAACGTTATGATGGTTGAAGGTGAAGCCAAAGAATGTAGCGAAGACGAACTTATTGAAGCCATCGCCGTTGCCCACGAAGCAATTAAAGTTCAAATAAAAGCTCAAGAACTTTTAAGAAATAAACTTGGATTAACCCAAAAAAGAACTTACAATAAACCACTTGAAGATGAAACTATAAAAAATCAAGTGCACGATTTTGCCGCTAAAAAAATTGAAGAAATTTCCTTACAAGCTACAGCCAAAGAACAAAGAACCGAACTTTACAATCAACTAAAAGAAGCATGTATAACCCACCTGAAATCCTTACACGAATCAGAATCGCCTGAAACTAAGGACTCTACAGATATGAAGCCACTTTCACAAACCGACATTACAAATTTAACAAAAAAGTACTTTGAGGACTTAAAATGGACCGTTGTTCGTAATGTAGTTATAGACCATAAAATTAGGTTAGACGGTCGTAAAACAAATGAAATTAGACCTTTATATATCGAAACCGATATCCTACCCTCACCTCACGGTTCTGCACTTTTCACAAGAGGTGAAACTCAGTCGCTTACAACAATTACCTTAGGTACTAAACTAGACGAATTGATGATTGAAACCGCCGCCGAAGCTAATTATAGCCGCTTAATACTACATTATAATTTTCCTCCATTTTCAACAGGCGAAGTTAAAATGATGCGAGGTCCAGGAAGACGTGAAGTTGGTCACGGCAATTTAGCCCTTCGTTCTATTAAACAAGTAATTCCTTTAGACAGCTTTCCCTACACACTTAGAATTGTAAGTGATATTTTAGAAAGTAACGGCTCATCTTCAATGGCAACAGTTTGTGCATCTTCTTTAGCACTCATGGATGCAGGTGTACCAATTAAAGAACACGTGAGCGGTATTGCAATGGGACTCATTTCAAGAGAGGACGGAAAATATGCTATTTTAAGCGATATTTTAGGCGATGAAGACCATTTAGGCGATATGGACTTTAAAGTTACAGGAACACAACACGGTATTTGTGGCGTACAAATGGATATTAAAGTAGATGGTTTATCAAAAGAAATTTTAACCGAAGCCCTTGCACAAGCCAAAGAAGGACGCTTACATATCTTAAAAGCCATGCAACATAATATCCAAGCACCTCGTCCCGATCTAAAACCTCATGCCCCAAGAATGGAAAAAATTATTATTGACAAAGAATTTATCGGCGCAGTCATCGGTCCAGGTGGAAAAATAATTCAAGAAATGCAACGCACTACAGGCGCAACAATCACCATCGAAGAAATTAATAATAGAGGTGAAGTTAGTATTTTTGCTAAAGAAAAAACAGCTTTAGACGCAGCTTTAAATAAAATTAAAGGAATCATAGCAGTTCCTGAAGTTGGAAAAATTTATGACGGCATTGTTAAAGGTATAAAAGAGTTTGGTGCATTTGTAGAAATTTTACCCGGCAAACAAGGACTATTACATATTAGCGAAATACAATGGGAACGCTTAGAAACAATGGATGGCATTTTTAAAGAAGGCGACAAAGTTACAGTAAAACTCCTTGATATAGATAAAACAGGCAAATATAAGTTAAGTAAGAAAATTTTAACACCCAAAAAGTAATTTATATCAAAAAATTATATATCTTTGTTTCAAAATTTAGATAATAATGATTGAATTAGTTTTAGTTATTATGGCGTATTTGATTGGCTCTATCCCTACTGCCGTAATTATTAGTAAAAAAGTATCGAATATTGATATCAGAGATTATGGAAGTGGTAACGCAGGTACAACCAACACCCTTAGAATCTTAGGTAAAAAATGGGCGGTGGTTGTCTTAATTTTAGATGTTTTAAAAGGGTTATTAGCCACAAGTTTATGGATATTTGTACCCAATTATAATGTGTATGATAACGACCGTATGAATTTTATGATTGTTTTAGGATTAGCTGGCGTATTTGGACATATTTTCCCCATTTTTGCTCAATTTAAAGGCGGTAAAGGTGTTGCTACCCTACTTGGAATGGCAATTGCCATTCAGCCCATTGTTGCACTAATTTGCTTAATCGTTTTTATTATTATCCTTTCTTTAACAAAATTTGTCTCTTTAAGCTCTATCTTATCAGCCATCGCATTTATGGTTCTAGTCGTTTTCATTTTTAAAGAAAAAGTTATTTTATATAAAATATTCGCCATATTAGTCGCACTAACTGTCGTTTTAACACATCAAAAAAATATTCAAAAACTTATAAAAGGCGAAGAAAATAAAATAAATTTAAAAAACAAGAAAAAATAGTTTTATAGAATGGCCCAAAATTTTAATTTATTAGAAAAATTGCAATTTAAAGAAGGAAAAAATATACTTATTCAAGGTCTTCCGTCCTCCTTTGAAAAACAATTTATTAAACTGAATTTTGTTAAAGATATCACACCACTTTTACGCACTAGAAAAATAGACTTTGGTATTGTATTTGTTATTTCACAACAACAACTGACCAAGCAATTTAAAGCAATCTTACCTTGCCTTAAAGAACATTCTAATTTATGGATGGCCTTTCCTAAACATTCTAGCAAACTGATATCAGATCTGAACCTCCCTAATAGTTGGGACATTATTAATACATTAGATTTTGAAATTTTAAAAATGATCGACTTAGATAACGTTTGGGGAGGATATAAAATTGTTCCAAAATCGATGCTTGAGCACTATATGAATATCGAAGATGAATTAAGTAATAAACCCGCTGAATTAACCTATAAAGTTACAATTCCATTCGAGTTAGAAAAACTTTTTGACCGTAATGATATCAGTAAACAATTCTTTTGTTCATTAACCGAAAGTGAACAAAAGGGATTTGTAGATTGGATTTATAAAGCCAAAAAAAAAGTAACTCAAGAAAAAAGGATTATTACAATTCTCGAAAAATTAAGAGCCAACCGCAGAACACCTTATTAAATTAAATAGTATCATGTTTGTTAAAAATACGGTTTTATTGTGTTTTGCATTACCCTGTATCTTGGCATGTAATTCTAATAAATCAAATAAGAACACCAACGATGTAACCTTTGTTTTTTCAGAATCTTGTAAAGATTTTCAACTAGGCCGCTTTCAAAATATTAATAGTAATTTAATTAATCAAAAAGAAATTTATGATAGTTTGAATCTTATTTACCAAAGTTTTTCAAGAGAACAAAGAAATAAATGCCGACAGATGTCTATTTATATCGATTCTATTAAAACAAATGATAATATATCTAATTTTTATTTTCATACCTCTATTTCTTCCCAAAGAAGACAATTTAAATTATTGCAAGGTTTAGAAAATTATACAATTGAATTTATTCCGTTTGAATGGAATATATACCATGGTTTATAAATAATAATTATGTACCTTCAATACTTTAAAGGGTTTAAATTATTTTTGCAATTAGAAAAATCACTCAGTACGCTTTCAATTAACGCATATTTGAGTGATTTAAAAAAATGGGAAGAATTTATGATTGCCAACTTTCTGAACACCCCCATAAATCAAATACAGCTTGACAATCTTGAAATTTTTATCAAATCATTTCATGAATTAGGACTAGAACCCAGTTCACAAGCCAGAATTGTTTCATCTTTAAGAACGTTTTTTAACTATTTAGTTTTCGAAAAAATTATTGACCATAATCCCGCAATCCTTCTTGAAACACCTAAATTAAAAAAAGGACTCCCTGAATTTTTAAATATGGAAGAAATAGAGCTGATTTTAGAAACTATCGATGTTAGTAAAGCTGATGGCACCAGAAACAAAGCCATTATAGAAACCATGTATAGTTGTGGGCTTAGAGTTAGCGAAGTGATACATTTAAAATTATCCGGATTATTTATTCAAGATGGGTTTATCAAAATTACAGGTAAAGGTAATAAAGAACGTCTTATTCCTATTGGCAATAAAGCTATTAAATTTATTGAAATTTACATCAAAGAAATAAGATCTCGTTATAAAATTGATAAACAATATGAAGATTGGGTATTTTTAAATAAATTTGGAAGAAGCCTAAGTAGGGTTATGGTTTTTTTAATTATAAAATCATTAGCTCAAAAAGCAGGCATTAAAAAAAATATTTCGCCCCATACGTTCCGCCATTCATTTGCAACGCATTTAATAGAGGGAGGTGCCAATTTAAGAGCCGTTCAAGAAATGTTAGGACATGTTAGCATCACAACAACCGAAATTTATACCCATCTAAGCCGCGATTACTTAAAACAAACCTTATTAATGTATCATCCAGCCTATAAGAAATAAAATCAATTGGGATTCATAAATATGTTTAAAACTATTTAATAAAATTTTAAAAAAAAAATATTATTTTAAAAATAAATTTGTAACTTTGCTTAAATTTTTTTTTATGGAAAAAGCAACATCAAAATCAAAGTATTGGTTACTGTTTATTTTTTGGTTGGCTATATTAGTTTATTTACTTATAAGCCATCGTGAGTTTTTTTGGCTGGCACTACCAGGAGTTTGTACCTATTTTTGTAAAGGTATGGACCTTATTTAATTTATTTAATATTAATTTACTATGTCGTTTTCTAAAATATTCTTATCATCAATAGGTCGAAAACTTACGATGGCTTTAACTGGCTTGTTTTTAATCTCTTTTCTCATAGTGCATGCTGGGCTTAATTTATGTGTTTTTGCCAATGATAATGGTGATATGTTTAATAAAGCCGCCCATTTTATGGCAGCAAATTGGGTGCCTCGAGTATTAGAGATTGGGCTCTTTGCTGTATTTATCTTACATATTGCTCAAGGCTACATGTTATTTTTTTATAATAAATCAAAACGCGATATTAAATATAGCATCCCTTATACTACTGGAAGTAAATGGTATAGCCGAAGTATGGCAATTCTTGGCACTTTATTACTTTTATTTTTAGTAATTCATTTAGCCAATTTTTGGGTACCATCACGATTTACTGTTTTAGAAACAACCATACCTAAAAACCAAACAACAGAGGTAGCAAATTTATACGGGCTTATGCAAAATGTATTTCAGTCTTGGATAGTTGTTATCATTTATGTTGTTGGTTGCATCGCCTTAGCTTATCATCTAGCCCATGGCTTTGTATCGGCATTTAAAACACTTGGTATTTTACATAAAGGTATCTTAAGACTATTAAATAGCATGGGCATTGCCTTCTCTTTAGCCATTGGCATTATCTTTGCCTCTATGCCAATATGTTTTTATTTTGGTATCATAAAATAAATAATTTACACTAAAAAATATCTTATGTTAGATTCAAAAATCCCAGCTGGTAATATCGAAAATAAATGGGAACAATATAAAGGTCATTGCAAATTAGTCAATCCTACTAATAAAAGGAAATTTGAAATTATTGTGGTTGGCACAGGTTTAGCTGGGGCATCTGCCGCCGCTTCCCTTGCCGAATTGGGTTATCAAGTAAAAGCCTTCTGTTTCCAAGATTCACCCCGACGTGCTCACTCTATCGCGGCTCAAGGTGGTATTAATGCTGCTAAAAATTATCAAAATGATGGCGATAGTGTTTTCAGACTCTTTTATGATACTATAAAAGGTGGTGATTATCGCTCGCGTGAAGCTAATGTGCACCGCCTTGCCGAACTGAGTGTTAAAATTATCGACCATTGCGTAGCGCAAGGTGTTCCCTTTGCTCGAGAATATGGTGGTTTTCTTAGCAATCGCTCTTTCGGAGGTACTCAAGTCCAACGAACTTTTTATGCCGCTGGTCAAACAGGACAACAATTATTAATAGGGGCTTATCAAGCTTTAGAAAGACAAATAACACTTGGCAATGTTGAAATGTTTAGCCGTCACGAGATGTTAGATGTTGTAGTACACGAAGGTAAAGCCAAAGGTATCATAGCTCGAAATTTAATTACGGGTAAACTTGAACGTCATTTGGGTAGTGCCGTATTAATATGTTCTGGAGGTTATGGTAATGTGTTTTACCTCTCAACCAATGCTATGGGCTCTAACGTTTCAGCTGCTTGGAAAGCCCATAAAAAAGGCGCCTATTTTGCCAATCCATGTTTTACCCAAATCCACCCCACTTGCATCCCCGTATCTGGCGACCATCAATCTAAACTAACCCTCATGTCCGAATCGCTCCGAAACGACGGCAGAATATGGGTACCCAAACAAAAAGACGATAAAAGAAAACCACAAGATATTCCCGAAGATGAACGCGACTATTATTTAGAAAGACGCTATCCTGCTTTTGGTAACTTAGTGCCCCGTGACGTAGCGTCACGTGCCGCTAAAGAACGTTGCGATGAAGGTTTCGGCGTTGGTTCTTCTAAAATGGCTGTTTACCTCGATTTTAAAGATGCCATCATACGTTATGGCAAAATTGAAGCCAGCATGAACGGCTTACATAGTGCCGATGACGCTTCCATTCATAAATTAGGTAAAGAAGTGGTAAAAGAAAAATATGGTAATCTTTTCGATATGTACGAAAAAATTACCGGCGAATGCCCTTATGAAATGCCAATGCGAATTTATCCAGCTGTCCATTATACCATGGGAGGTTTATGGGTGGATTATAATCTTCAAACAACCGTACCTGGTTTATTTTCGCTTGGCGAAGCGAACTTTAGCGACCACGGGGCTAATCGCTTAGGCGCCTCTGCACTTATGCAAGGTTTAGCTGACGGCTATTTCGTAATTCCATACACCTTAGGCAATTACCTCGCCGATGAAATGGCTCAGAAAAAAATTACCGTCAATCACCAAGTCTTTGTAGACGCCGAAGTACAAGTGCAAAATCGTATCGATAAACTTCTAAGTGTTAAAGGTACCGAATCGGTAGAATCCTTTCATAAAAAACTGGGTAAAATTATGTGGGAGTATTGCGGCATGGCTCGAAATAAAGCAGGTTTAGAAACCGCTATTAAAGAAATTCAAAAATTAAAAATAGACTTTTGGAATAATGTAAAAGTTCTTGGGAATGTTTTTGAATTTAACCCCGAATTAGATAAAGCTGGTCGTGTGGCAGATTTTATTGAACTTGGCGAACTGATGTGTTACGATGCACTTCATAGGAACGAAAGTTGTGGTGGTCATTTTAGAGAGGAATACCAAACGCCAGAAGGTGAAGCCCTTAGAAACGATAACGAATATATGTATGTAGCCGCTTGGCAATACCGAGAAAAAGAATGGCTACTTTTCAAAGAACCTCTCAATTACGAGGTTATTAAACCCACTCAAAGAAACTATAAATAATTATTGTATGGAACATAAAAATATTAACCTTAATCTTAAAATCTGGAGACAAGAGAATAGTACATCTAAAGGTGGTTTTGTAAATTATAAACTTCATAATCTTACCAATGAAATGTCTTTTTTAGAAATGTTAGATGTTCTTAATGAACAACTTATTACTAAAGGCCAAGATCCCGTTGCTTTCGACCACGATTGCCGTGAAGGTATTTGCGGTATGTGTTCGCTATATATTAATGGTAAACCTCATGGACCTTGGCAAGCCAATACCACTTGTCAATTACATTTAAGAGCTTTTAACGATGGTGAAACGATCACCATCGAGCCTTGGCGTGCCAATGCCTTTCCTGTTATTAAAGATTTAGTAGTTGACCGAACTGCATTTGACCGTATTATTCAAGCTGGTGGCTATGTTTCGGTGAATACAGGAGGTGCTCAAGATGCCAATTGTATTCCCATTGATAAACAAAATGCCGATGCATCTTTTGCAGCCGCTATGTGTATTGGTTGCGGTGCATGTGTTGCGGCTTGCCCTAATAGTTCCGCTATGTTATTTGTTGGTGCAAAAGTATCACACCTCGCTTTACTTCCACAAGGACACCCTGAAAAGAAGTCAAGAGCCTTAAATATGATTGCCCAAATGGATGAGGAAGGTTTTGGCGCTTGTACCAATATTGGCGCTTGCGAAGCCACTTGCCCCAAAGAAATTTCTATCACAAATATTGCCCGCCTAAATAAAGAATATCATAACGCGGCTTTGCTTTCTATTTAAATTACCTTAAAATGAAGCCAGCCAGTTTTGTCCTTCCGCATTGGGCTATTGGAACCAATGTTTATGAGGTTAATATAAGACAATACACACACGAAGGAACGATTAACGCGTTTGCTCAACATCTGCCTCGACTTAAAAATATGGGCATACAAACTATCTGGCTCATGCCTATTACGCCCATTAGCGTTTTGAATCGTATTCAAGATTTAGGTAGTTATTATGCCGCTTCAAGTTATACTGAAGTGAGCACTGAATTTGGCACCTTAGACGATTTTAAAAACTTAGTTGAAAACGCTCATAAACTTGAAATGAAAGTTATTATCGACTGGGTTGCTAACCATACAGGTTGCGATCACGAATGGACTATCAAGCATAAAGACTGGTATTTACAAGATGAAAACGGTCATTTTGTAGAAAATAATGGTTGGACAGACGTCATCGACCTGAATTATCGCTCTGAAGCTATGCAGATTGAAATGATAAAATCGATGCAATTTTGGGTTGAAACAAGCAATATTGACGGGTTTAGATGCGATATGGCACATTTAGTTCCTTTAGAGTTTTGGATACGGGCGCGCTATACTATCGACTCCATAAAACCTTTACTTTGGTTAGCCGAATGCGAATCCCCAAAATATCATTTTGTTTTTAATATTAGTTATGCATGGTGGTGGATGCATGAATCTCAAAAATTAATCACATGTAAAACATCATTATTTAATATTTTGCAAATCTTAAAAACCTATCAAAATGATTTATATGATGGCTTAAAATTATTTTTCACTTCAAATCATGATGAAAATTCATGGAATGGTACCGATCTTGAAAAATATGGTGAAGATGCCGATACTTGGACTGTTTTTTGTATAACCTGGCAAGGTATTCCATTAATCTATAGTGGGCAGGAAATTCCGAACTCTAAACGCTTAAAATTTTTCACAAAGGATACCTTAGATTGGTCGCAAGGTTGCTCAAAAGAATTTCTATTTAAAACTCTATTACATTTCAGAAACACTTCGAACGCATTAAAACAAGGTTCTGTAAAAAAAATTAAAATTAATAGAAATAGACATATTTTAGCTTATTCAAGGCAACATGAAAACCAACAGGTTATAGTTTTTCTAAATTTTAGTAATATTTCAGAAACAATTCAATTGAACGATTCTAATATTGACGGATTATATCTAAATATATTTTCTAATCATAACCATCATTTTACTCCAACCGAAATTATGCAAATACCAGCCCACTCTTATCGAGTATTTAATAAACTTTAATGTATGCAAAAGTACTCATCAATCAAAAACTAAAAATGCACATAATCAAATTATTTAATGTAATAGCACATGGATAAAGAACATTATAAAATTAAATTAGAGCATTTTGAAGGTCCTTTTGATTTATTATTATTTTTTATAGAGCGCGATGAACTTAATATTTATGATATTCCTATTCATAAATTAATTACAGATTTTATCGACTATATTCATTCTCAAGAACATTTAAATATCGAACTAAGTAGTGAGTTCATTTTATTTGTAAGTATTTTAATGCGTATAAAAGCCAAGATGCTGATTCCCAGAAAGGAAATAGATGCATCTGGAAACGAAATAGACCCACGTGATGAATTAGTACATGTTTTATTAGAATATAAAAAATATAAACAAATTGCTTTTAAATTATCTGAAATAGCCAACGAGCGCATGCAGTTTATAAAACGTGGCAATGTAAGCGCCGAATTGAATGACATTGGTGAAAAAGCCTCGGAAGGCACTGAAATCAATCATCTAAATCTTTTCAAATTGATGAAATCGTTTGAAAAAATTATCAAAAGAAACCAAGCTAAAAAAGCCTCGCATACGGTTTATAAATTTAATTACTCTATGGAAGAAGTTGGCAAAAATTTAATACAATTGGTAAAAGAAAAACAACAACTCAATTTTGAAAAATTATTTGAAACTGTAGAAAATAGATTACATGCTGTATTTTGTTTTTTAAATCTATTAGATTTTATTCAACAAAAATTTATAAAAATTTACGTGGGCGAAGGCATTAATAATTTTATAATTGAATGGAATAAAGATTATGAAAAGGATATTCTTGTTTCAGAATTTAGAGTTGATAACATAACAAATAACTAAAATAAATAACTATGAACAAAGAATTTTTAAACTTTAACTTTTTTCACAAAAAGGTTTTAATTCGGGTGGATTTTAACGTTCCCTTAAATAAAAAAACTTTTGAAGTAACAGATTCTACGCGCATCAAGGCTACGATTCCTACCATTCAACATATCATTGAAGCGAAGGGGTCGGTAATTCTTTTAAGCCATCTTGGGCGCCCTAAAGGTGTTACACCTGAATTTTCTTTAAAACATATTTTACCTTGTTTACAAAGTTTTTTCCCAAATGTTCCTATTACATTTGTTGATGATTGTATAAGTACTGCCGCTTTAGACGCCTCGTCTCATTTAAAACCTGGGCACATTTTATTATTAGAAAACGTGCGTTTTTATAAAGAAGAAGAACAAGGGAATATTGACTTTGCTAAAAAATTAGCTCAGTTAGGAAATGTTTATGTTAATGATGCGTTTGGCACTGCCCACCGAGCCCATGCTTCGACCGCCGTTATAGCCCAATTTTTTAACCCTGAAGATAGAATGTTTGGCTTACTTATGGAAGCCGAAATAACCCAAGCCAATAAAGTGCTCATGAATGCTTTGCCGCCCTTTACTGCTATATTGGGTGGCGCCAAAGTGAGCGACAAAATTCAACTCATCTTAAATCTTTTAAATAAAGTAAATAAATTAATTATTGGTGGCGGCATGGCTTTTACATTTATTAAAGCTAAGGGCGGTAAAATTGGTAATTCTCTTTGTGAACTTGAACACTTAGAACTTGTAAACGCCATTTTTGAAAAAGCCAAACTAAACGATGTTAAAATTTATTTACCAATCGACATCATTGCAGCTGATAAGTTTGATAATCAAGCCGAAACCCAAGTGGTAGATTCTTATTCAATTGAAGATGGTTGGATGGGTTTAGATATCGGTCCAAAAACAATTAATTATTTTTCAGAAATTATTGAAATCTCTAAAACCATTTTATGGAATGGTCCAATGGGTGTTTTTGAAATGGAACATTTTCAATCAGGTACAAAGGAAATTGCCTATTCGGTTGCCCAAGCT
>JASGCT010000107.1 GCA_030053915.1 Alphaproteobacteria bacterium | reverse complement strand
TTTAAAATGTTAAAAAAATATGCGATTTTATTAAATTGTTTAAAATTAATTTTGTGGTTTTGCAAAGAACCCTAGTATTATCTTTGCAAAAAAATAATTATACCTAGAATTAAAACATTTACAATTAAAGAAAGTAATGAAGAGTTAAAAATACTAAAAAAAAAACAAAAGCCATTTTTAGCGACTCGAATTAGAATACTAATAATATGCAAAAAGCACGAACAAACAGGTATATCTAAAACAGATTTAGCCAAAGCAGTTGGTGTTAATCATAATAGCGTTACAAAATGGCGAAGTTTATATATCAAAGATGGTTTAAACGAGCTATTGACCTATGGTAAAATTGGTTTTAAACCAAGCATCTTAGGTAAAGATGGACATTTAGCGCTCCTAAAATAATTAAAGACCCACCAACAAAACTCAAGGATATAAAGAATTGTTACAATGGGTAAATAAAAATCTTGGCAAGCCTATTAAATATTAAGCATTATATGCTTATACAAAACGACATTTTGGAACAAAAATTAAAGTGGCACGTAAAAGCCATATTCATAAAGACCCCAAAGCGGTCGACCTTTTAAAAAAAACTTCAGTTCACAATGCGAAACCATTATCAAAAATAAAGCCAAAAACTTCTCAAAAATAAATTTATATTTTGAAGACGAAAGTCGGTTTGGTTTATTTACCAGGAACGGGAAAATGCTTACCGCTAAAGGTACAAAACCTATATGTAATGCGCAACAAGTTTATCAATACACCTATGTTTTTGGGGCTTTTTAGCCATTAACTGGTAGTAGTTTTGTTTTAGAACTGCCTCAGTGTAATAGCGATATGTTTCAAATATTTTTAGAGCAATTATCAATGGTTAATCCACAAGAATTTAAAATCATAGCTTTAGATAACGGATCGTTTCATAAAGCTAAGAAACTGAAAATACCTGAAAACATTGAACTTATTTTTATACCCCCTTATTCACCAGAATTAAATCCAGCTGAGAAAATATGGTGGGCATGGAAAAGAAACTTTACAAATCAGGTTTTTAAAACCTTAGATGAACTTAGCATTTTTATAGAACAACAGGTTAAGGAGCTTACACCTGAAATTGTAAAATCTACCACATCGTATTATTATATTTTTTTAAAACCTATATGGACTATAATATAAGTAGATTTTGTATAAGTGCTGATGGTTGAGTAATTTAGATTCGTTAAACAAGAGTTATGTGAGTGCCGTATTGGTATCTAGCCAATGTGCTGTTTTGTGTTCAGAGGCTGGCATCACGGCGCGGCTGATAATTAAAGTTAGGGCGTTATGAATCTTAGTGGTGTCTCAGACTAAAGTTTTAAAAAACTCTGGCAAATTGAGTTCATTTATAGCTTGCAAACAGAGCGATTCAGCACCAATTTCAAAAGCGGATTCATGGTTTAAACTATTCACATCAACAACTTAGACAAACAAAATATGTAGTACACAAAGATATCTCCAAAAAAACGAAACTCAACAAATACGCAGTTCGACGCCTACCTAATTGCAACTTGTATTTTATTCTTTGCGTCTCAGCGCCTCGGCGGTAAAAACATCTGCGGCAAAAAATATCAGCGTCTCTAAAAATTAATGTTGTTGTAAACGCCAAGCTTCTACAATAGCAATTTCAGATTCACTATAAATATTTTTATGTAATAACATTTTTAAAAGGCTAAAAAAATTGGATAAGGCGTGTGATTTAATATTTATGTCTTCAAATTTATGAAGCGTTGATTCAAAATTATAATTAAAAATACTTACGAGGGCTTCAACTTTAGCATCTGCGGCTTTAAGGGCATTAATGACCCCGAGGCTCGATTTACCTGTAGAAATTAAATCTTCAATAACCACAACGCTTTCGCCTTTTAAAATTTCTCCTTCAATTTGATTTTTTAGTCCGTGTGCCTTGGGTTCGGGACGCACATACACTAGTTTCATTTTAAGGCTATCAGCCACTAAACTTGCCCAAGGAATTCCGGCTGTAGAAACGCCAGCAATCACTTCGGCATCAGGATAGTGTTCAAAAATGAGCCTTGATAGTTCGGATTTTATTAAATCGCGGTACATGGGTTGTGATAATAAAATACGGTTATTACAATATATAGGCGATTTTAAACCACTTGTCCAGGTAAAAAACTCGTTCGGTGAGATTTTTAAGACACCAGCTTGTAATAGTTTTTCGGCAATAATTTCTTCAGAAGTCATTGTTTTTATTTCTGAATATTCTTACGGATGATATTTAGAGCGCCGCCGGCTTTAAACCAATTAATTTGTTGTTGATTATAAGTATGATTAGCAAGAAAGGTTTCTTCGGTACCATTGGCGTGGTGCAATACAACTTTCAATGGTTTATTGGGTTCAAATTCGGTTAGCCCTTTCACGCAGATTTTATCGTCTTCTAAAATTTTATTATAATCTTCTTTATTATCAAAAGTTAAAGCGAGCATCCCTTGTTTTTTAAGGTTTGTTTCGTGTATTCTGGCAAAAGATTTTACAAGAATAACTTTAACACCGAGGTGTCTTGGTTCCATAGCGGCGTGTTCGCGGCTGCTGCCTTCGCCATAGTTTTCGTCGCCAACAACGATGCTACCTATATTTTGGGCTTTATAATCGCGTTGGGTATTAGGCACGGTATTATATTCACCAGTGATAGCGTCTTTAACCAGATTGGCTTTATCGTTAAAAAAGTTAATAGCGCCTATGAGGAGGTTATTGGAGATATTATCTAAATGTCCGCGAAATTTGAGCCATGGTCCAGCCATAGAGATATGGTCGGTGGTACATTTTCCTTTAGCTTTAATAAGGAGTGCTAAATGGTGATAGTCTTTACCATCCCAGGCTGGGAATGGGTCTAACAATTGTAAGCGTTTGGAATCAGGGCTTACATTTATGACAATATTTGAGCCATCTTGAGCGGGTTGTTGATAACCTGGATCGTCCACATCGAAACCTTTGGGTGGTAGTTCGAATCCGGTTGGTGGTTGGAATTTAAATGATTTGCCTTGAGCATCGGTTAGGCTGTCGGTTAGCGGGTTAAAATCTAAGCGACCAGCAATGGTGAGGGCGGTAACGATTTCTGGGGAGGCTACAAAGGCGTAGGTATTAGGGTTACCATCGTTTCTTTTAGCAAAATTTCGGTTAAAAGAATGAATAATAGAATTTTTTTCTGCTTTTTCAGCCCCTACCCTACTCCACATACCGATACAGGGACCGCAGGCATTTGCAAAAACTTTAGCGCCGATGCTTTCGAAGGTATTTAGATAGCCATCACGTTCAATGGTGAATCGTACTTGTTCGGAGCCAGGGGTTATGGTAAATTCGGCATCTAATTTTATGTTATGGTCTTGGGCTTGTTTGGCAAGGCTCACGGCACGGCTAATATCTTCGTAAGACGAATTGGTACAGCTTCCAATAAGTCCAACTTCTATTTTGAGAGGCCAGCCATTTTTTTCGGCTGTTTCTTTCATTTTTGAGATTGGGGTGGCTAAATCTGGGGTAAAGGGTCCGTTAATATAAGGTTCAAGGGTATCAAGGTCTATTTCGATAACTTGGTCGAAATATTTTTCTGGGTGTTGATATACTTCTGGGTCGGCGGTTAAATAGGGTTTTAAACCATCGGCTAGGTCGGCAATATTTTCGCGTTTGGTGGCTCTTAAATAGCGGCTCATGCTGTCGTCGTAGCCAAAGATAGAGGTTGTGGCGCCAATTTCGGCACCCATATTACAGATAGTGCCTTTACCGGTTGCGCTGAGGCTTTCGGCACCTGGTCCGAAGTATTCTAAGATAGCACCGGTACCACCTTTAACGGTGAGAATACCAGATACTTTTAGGATAATATCTTTAGCTGAACCCCAAGGGCTTAATTTACCTTTTAAATGCACACCGATAAGTTTAGGGAATTTGAGTTCCCATGGCAGTCCTGCCATAACATCGCAGGCATCTGCACCGCCAACGCCGATACCTATCATGCCTAATCCGCCGGTATTAACTGTATGCGAATCAGTTCCGATCATCATACCGCCAGGGAAGGCGTAATTTTCCAAAACAACTTGGTGAATGATTCCAGCGCCGGGCTTCCAGAACCCAATGCCATATTTATTAGAGATAGAAGATAAGAAATCAAATACTTCTTTACTTTCGGTGAGGGCTGAGTCGAGGTCGGTTGTAGCACCAACTTTTGCCATTACTAAATGGTCGCAATGGACGGTAGAGGGTACGGCAACTTTAGGGCGTCCGGCTTGCATAAATTGTAATAAAGCCATTTGAGCGGTGGCGTCTTGCATAGCAACTCTATCTGGGGCAAAATCAACATAAGATTTTCCTTTTTGAAAATCTTCTAATTTTTGTTCTGGGCTTAGATGCACATACAAAATTTTTTCTGCAAGCGATAGGGGTCTTGTAACTACTTTACGGGCGTCTTCAAGTTTCGATTTAAAACCTGCATAGACTTTTGATACCATTTCAAAATCAAACGACATAAATATAAATTTTTGCAAATATACAAATTATTTTTAAAAAACTATTTTTTTTTTGAAAAAAAGTATATTTTTTTGAGATTAATCGTATTGTTGTTTAAGAATTGTAACGATTTTTTTAGAAGGATAAATTAAAAATAAAATATTGTTATCTACTAATATGCTAAAATGATATATTTTAAAATAATTTTCTGAAAATTTACCTAAAAATAAAATATTTTAAAGAAAAATATTATCTTTGAAAAAAATAAGAATGACTACTAATTCAATTTTAATTGTAGAACCAGAAACTGAACAACAAATTATAGCTTTAGAGGGTTTTATGGAAAAACTTAAAATAAAATTTAAGGTTAAAAAAGACGATACTTATAATCAAAACTATGTAGAAACTATATTGAATAGTAAAAAACAAATTAAAACTGGGAAAATAACACAAGTAAATAAAGAAGATTTTAAGAATTTTTTAGGGGTATAGATGGATTTTAAATTATTTTTTACAGATAATGCTAAAGATCAGATTGAATTATTTAAAACATCTGGCAATAAGTCAGTTTTAAAAAAGATATTTATTTTAATAGAAGAGATTACAAAACATCCTTATAAAGGTATAGGAAAACCAGAAGCGTTAAAATATTCTTTAACGGGATGTTGGTCGAGAAAAATAAATAAAGAACATCGGCTTGTATATGAGGTGGTAGAAAATAAGATATATATACTTTCCGTAAAAGGACATTACTAAATTAACGAACGAATAATTGTGGTGCGGAGTTTGCGGTGATACCACAAGAAATCCTAAAAGTAGCAGTTATTGACAATTGATTGTTATCGGACATGCTGTACCATTTGTAGTGGCTAAATCGAGTGTATCTAC
>JASGCT010000032.1 GCA_030053915.1 Alphaproteobacteria bacterium | reverse complement strand
CTTTATTTTAAAGGGTTTAAAGAACTTTTAAAAAAACACTTGCGAAATTGGGGTTTATTCAAATAATTATTTTTTATTTTTATAAAATTATGTAAGTATTTGGGGTTTTCAAAAAAAAGTTTAATTATAATTTTTAGGTTGGTTTTTAAAATTTATTATTCGCTTCTAAGTACTTGTATAGGATTCAGTTTTGAGGCTTTAATAGCTGGGTAAAGTCCTGCAAATAAACCGACGAAGGTGCACAAAACGATGCCAAAGATGACCCAATTCCAAGGAATAATAAAATTTGTTTTTAAAAGGATTGCAAAAATATTGCCAAGACCGATACCGGCAACAATACCCATAAGAGCGCCTAAAACGCTAATAATTAAACTTTCGAATAGGAATTGATTGCGAATAAAGCTTTTTTTACCACCGATGGCTTTAATAAGTCCAACTTCTTTATTGCGTTCATTTACAGTAACTAACATGATGTTCATTAAACCGATGGCAGCGCCTATTAAGGTTATAAATCCGATGGCGGCGGCGGCGCCAGTGATACTTGATAAAAAGCCAATGAATAATTCGGCAAATTTATCGCTTTTTTCTAATGCAAAATTTTCAGGTTCAACAGGTTTTAATTTTCTAACAGCCCTAAAAGTTTTTGTGGCTTCTTGCATAGCGGGTATTAAGTCGGCAACTTCTTTTACAGAGACGCCAAGACTAAACGTGATGGTAGGTTGCCAGCCGAATTCAGATTTTAATCCATTTAAATATCTAATATTAGAATATGAAGTTAATATAATATTATCGGCACGTAACATAGCACTTGAGCCTTTTTCTTTTAGAACTCCAATGACCAAATAAGGCACACTACCGATTTTAATTTTTTGCCCTAATGCGCGATTGGGTTCGCCATTAAAGAGGGTTTTAATAAGACTACTACCTAAAAGACATACGTAGCGTGCTGATACGATATCATCGCTAGTTAAATTTCTTCCTACATCTAAGGTATAGCCATTAACTTGTAGATAATTTTCGTCACCACCCACTGTTCTGGTTTGAGGGCTTGTTTTTACATTTTTATAGTGAATTTCTTGTCCAGAAGGACCGGGTCTCCAGATTGAAACGACTGCACCTGGGTAATGAAAGCGTTCGCTAAAAAGTTCGGCGGCGTTTTTTTGAATAGGGTTGTCTAAAGCAGACTTTTTAATTTTTTGTTTGGCATCAGCGACTTCATAACTACTGTTTCCAAATTGAGCGTTCAGTTCTTTAAATCGTATAAAAAATGAGTTGGTTCCTAATAGGCTGAAACTTTCTCTTAGGCTATCTTCCATACTTTGGATAGCAGTAATGATACCAATTAATGCCATGATACCAAGGGCTATAATAGCCATTGTGATGCCCGAGCGAAGTTTGTTATTTTTTACTGACCGCCAAGCCATTAAAAATGTTTCTTTAAGCATAACCTTTATTTTTAGCAAAATTAGTATAATTTTTGAAATATTTTATAAAAAATGTTTTAACGGCAAAAATTTACCGTTTATCTGTCTTTAATTCTATTTACAATTAATAAAAATTATTTAAAATAAATTACTATCTTTGCAAACTTTATGAAAAAATCATTTGGGGGTATATATTTATTTATTTTTTTAATCTGTTATAGTAGTTTTTGTCAGACAGATACAACGCAGTTTACACGTTACCAAAAAGACAATCATTTTACTATTAAACGGACCACATTACCCATAAAATTAGATGGGATTTTAGACGATAGTGCTTGGGAAAGTGCTGAGGTTTTGGATTCGTTTTGGCGTAAGTTTCCGGACGATTTTGGTCGTTCAAAAGTTACCACAAAAGTAAGAATTTTATACGATGACAAAAATATATATTTTGGATTTTTCGTCAAAGATTCGCATAAACCTTTTATTCAGTCTTTAAAAAGAGATGGCGGGCATGATGGTAACGATTGTATTGCAATTATTTTAGATCCATTAAATAAGCATTTGAATGGCTATTTTTTTGTTTTAAATTCGCATAATGCTCAATCGGAGGATCAAAAAATCACTAATGGTGGTAATGGGTTAAATTGGAGTTGGGATACCAAATGGCATTCAGCAACCAAGCATTTTGATGGTTATTGGGTTGCGGAGGTTGCGATTCCTTTCAAGTCGATACGATATGATAAAAGTTCAAAAGTATGGGGCATTAATTTTATTAGAGTGGATACGCGGGGTAATGAATATAGTACCTGGACGCATTTACCGCTTAATTTTCCTTCGCACGATTTAGGTTACACGGGTGCGATGGTTTGGTCTGAAGATCCACCTTCGACTAAGCAAAATATTTCATTAATACCCTACATTTCTGGTGGGGCTTTTCATAATCAGGATGTTGTAAATGACCCGTTAACAGGAAATGTAAATTTGGGTTTAGATGCTAAAATTGCCTTAAATTCGTCTTTAAATTTAGATTTAACAGTAAATCCCGATTTTTCGCAAATTGAAGTAGATCAACAAGTTACCAATTTAACCCGTTTTAGTATATTTTATCCTGAAAAACGTACATTTTTTTTAGAGAATGCTGATTTATTTGCAAATTATGGTATAGAGCCTATACGTCCTTTTTATTCTAGAACTATTGGTTTAAGCAAGAGTTTGTTACCATTACCAATTATTGCTGGAGCTAGAATTACAGGTAGTTTGAATCCTAAAACCAGAATTGGTATTTTAAATATACAAACGGGTAGTTCTTCGGAAGTGGACGATAAGCCTCAAAATTTTACAGCTATTTCGGTTCATAGACAAATTTTAAAAAGATCTACAATTAAGGGCTATTTTTTAAACCATGAAAATTTTTTGAATGCGGCGGAAAATCAAGCTAATCCATTAGATCGTTATGGCAGAAATGCTGGGGTTGATTTTAATTATTCTAATACGAGTGGTACTTTTAATGCTTGGTTCAATTATAATTATTCTATTAAACCTCAGCTAAATTATGACAATGTTTATACAGAAGCAGGTTTTGAAATAAATCGTCGGAACTTTGGCATCGTAACAGATTTTGCCAGTGTAGGGCAAAATTATTATACTGATATGGGTTTTGTGCAAAGAATTGAAAATTTTGATGCGTCTCGCGACACGTCATTAAGATTAGGTTTTAAACATTGGTTTCAAAATTTTACGTATCGTATTGTACCTAAAAAAGGAGCTTTTACAACAATAAATTTTGAAGTAGAATCTTATAATATTTTTAATGCCACAAATTATCAAAATTCTGATGCCTCAATACCCAAACAATTGGCTGGTGTTGGCATACAAAACCAAAGTTTTAACGAATCGAGTAACGAATTCAATGTGGATGCTATGCTCAAAAATACAAGTAATTTATTTGTTGGTTATGGTTACAATTATGTAAATTTATTATATGCAACCTCATTTACGGATGGCGACCCTTTACCGATAGGTAAATATTTTTATTCTCGTTTTTATGCTGGTTATCGTTCCGACTTTAGAAAAAATTTTAGTTTTAGATTAAGCGGCTCGTATGGTAATTTTTATAACGGGCTTTTAAAATCGGCTACTATTGGTTTAAATTATAGGATTATTCCACGTTTTAACTTTAGTTTAAATATTAATTATAATCGTTTAGATTTTCCAGGTACTTATGGTTCTTCCGATTTATTTTTAGTTGGATCGAGGATTGAAATCAATTTCAGTACTAAAATATTTTGGAATACTTTTATACAATATAATACGCAGACAAATAATTTTAATATCAATAGTCGGTTTCAATATCGATTTAAACCCCTTAGCGATTTATTTATTGTATATACCGATAATTATTATGCCGATTTAAGTCAGAATAAAAATAGGGCTTTAGTTTTTAAAATTAATTATTGGTTTAATTTGTAGAGGTTATAGGAATATAAGAAATAAAAATAATTCATTTTGTAATTTTTTTATCAAAAAAATGTAATTTTGAGAAAATATTTAAAAAATAGATATAATAAATTTTGTTTTTTAAATACATACAAACTAAATATCTAAAAATGGTAATTTCAAAAAAAAACGAAAAACCAATAAGGTTGAGAAAATTGTGTATAGAATACAATGTTTCATTTGAAACTATGGTAATGGAATTAAATAGACAAAATTTGGGTTTAGATGAAAAACAAATTCAAGATATTGACCCAATTTTAAACAACCTTCAAATTAATGCAATTAAATCGAGGTTTGTAAATAATAAAAATGTTGATTTTAATAATTCATCTAAAGAAATAGCATTTATAAAACAAAATATTCAAATTTGGCAGCCAATACAATTTAATGATGAATGGAAAAATGCTCAAACTTCAAAACTTGATGATTTGGCACCATCATGGTTTAATAAACGAAAGCAGTTAAGAGAAGATTCCATTGAATATCAAGAATTTATAAATAGGCTCAAACGACAACATGCTATTGAAACTGGTATTGTTGAACGATTGTATGATTTAAAAGAAGGCATTACCCAAACTTTTATAAAAGAAGGTTTTATAGAATCGTATCTTCAGCATGGGGATACCAATATACCCTCACAGCAATTATTTGCTTATCTCAAAGATCATATACAAGCACTTGATTTTGTATTTGAAATTATTAATCAAAACCGAAATATTACTAAAAGCTTTATCCTTGAACTACATCAACTAATAACACAACATCAAAATACAACAGATGCGATTGATAGTTTTGGGAATATCATTAAAATTTCCTTGTTAAAAGGACAATTTAAAATACAAGATAACAATCCTAAACGATCAGATGGAACCATATTTAAATACTGCCCTCCAATTCATGTTGACACTGAAATTGAAAAACTCATTGCAATTTATTCAGGCTTAGAAGAACAAAACATAAAACCTGTTATTATTGCGGCATGGTTTCATCATGCATTTACTCAAATTCACCCCTTTCAAGATGGCAATGGCAGGCTTGCAAGATTATTAGCAAGTTTAATTTTAATTAAACATAATCTTTTTCCATTCACAGTTAAAGGTAGTGACAAGAAAAAATACATTGAGAGTTTAGAAAGTGCAGACAAGAATGAACCTCAACTATTGGTTGATTTTTTTTGTTCAGTTGAAAAACGTTATATAGAAGAAGCCTTGAATTTAAATTTTAATGACCATATTTCAAAAAAATCATTGGATGAAGTTACAAATATATTGAAAGAAAAAATTGAATTTAGGCATCATAAAATTAAGAACGAAAGATTTAAGAAAATAGAAAAAAATAGACAACAACTTATTTCAATCTGTGATTCATTTTTAAATTCATGCATTCAAGATTTATATCATAAAATTAAGCCTGATTTGGCTAAAATATTTCTTGAAAATTCATTTAAAGAGGGTGACAAATCTTATTGGTTTTCACAACAAATAATAGATTATGCCATAAAGCATGATTATTTTTACAATAGAACATTACCAAGAACTTGGTTTAAAATAAGCATACTGCTTCCTGAAGCAAATGAATATCAACTTGTTATTTCAGTTCATCATTATGGCTACGGCGATTCAACGATTGCCATTGGTGCTTTTTTAGAATATACAGAACAAAAACCCAATCGAAATAATACGACTAAAAATAATACTAGAAAAAATATTAATAATAAAATGATAACAAGTTTACCATTGGATATTAAACCACATATTATTTCATTAGATGTGGATTCTAAACAATTAGAACTGAATTTAAAATCATTTTTACAGGATACTATAACGATTACGATTAGTACAATCATAAGTGAATTATAATTTCTATTTTTTATTTTGAAATAAGCCATTTCAATACAAATAATTATTGTAAATTTGCCAAAAATGTTTTATGAAAGTACTTATTATTGGCAAAGGGGGACGCGAGCATACATTGGCATGGAAAATTAAGCAATCGCCTTTAGTTACTGAAATTTTTATTGCGCCAGGGAACGGCGGGACATGCGAATTGGGTACAAATATAGATATTAATGACCATGAGGTTACATTATTAGTAAATTTTGCCAAGCAACAAGGTATTGATTTTACGATTGTAGGTCCAGAATCTTCTTTAATGGCGGGCGTTGTAGATGCTTTTAGGAGCGAGGGATTGAACATTTTTGGACCGACCAAAGATGCGGCAAGGATTGAAGGCAGTAAAAAATATGCCAAAGAGATCATGCAAAAATATAAGATTCCAACGGCGCAATATCAAGCTTTTACAGACGCCGAAGCCGCTAAAAATTATATTGTTTCCAAAAAACCACCTTACGTTATAAAAGCAGATAATTTAGCTGCTGGCAAAGGGGTGATTATTGCAGAAAATATCGAAGAGGCATATCGTGCTATCGATGACATTCTTATTAAAAAAATATTTAATAGCCACGAGCTTATAATAGAAGAATTTTTAGATGGTATTGAATTTTCATTTATGTGTTTAGTAAATGGCAGTTACTCTGTACCATTGGCAGTGGCTCAAGATTTTAAGAGGTTGCAAAATGACAACCGGGGTCCAAATACAGGCGGCATGGGGGCTATTTCGCCCTCGCTGCAAATATCGCAAGCCCAACTAGATGACGCCTATCAAAATATTATTTTACCTACGATACAGGGTTTGGTAGCAGAAAGCAATCCTTTTACTGGCGTATTGTATGCAGGTTTAATTGCAACCAAACAAGGCATTAAAGTTATAGAGTTTAATGCTCGTTTTGGCGATCCGGAAACCGAAGTGGTTTTACCACGTTTAAACAGCGATTTGTTAGCGGTTTTAATTGATTTTAATTTAGGAAAAAAAGTAGCACTTAATTGGAATCAAAATTATTGCTTAGGTGTTGTATTAGCAGCAAAAGGCTATCCGCAAAACCCAAAAACAGGTTCGCAACTTCAAATAGAAACTCCAAAAATAGGGCATGTGTTTCACGCTGGTACTTTAAAAAATTCTAACAATGAACTCGTGATAAATGGCGGACGAGTTTGTGTAATGGTTAGTCTTGGGAACACGCCCGAACTAGCACGATCTAATGCTTATCAATGCCTTAAAAATATTATTAGTAAGGATTTACATTACCGAACCGATATTCGATTTTAAATTATTTTCAAATATATTGGATGTGTTTAAATTAGTTTTTTCGAGCGACTACTTTTTTGACAGCATCTATAATTTGCGGGGTATTTAAACCATATTTTGCTAATAATTGTTCGGGAGTTCCACTTTCTCCAAAAGTATCTTGTGTTCCTATACATTCGATAGGAATTGGAAGATGTTGCGCGGCGATTCTAGAAACAGTTTCGCCGAGACCTCCCCAAACATTATGTTCTTCGCAAGTAACGGCACATTTCGTTTTACGAATAGATTCAATAATACCTTGAGTATCGATGGGTTTAATAGTATGTACATTTATAATTTCGATATCAAAGCCTTGTTCTTCAAGTATTTGAGCGGCTTCTATGGCTTTCCAGACTAAATGACCGCAAGCGAAAATAGTTGCATCTTTTCCGGATGCTAATTTTTGAATTTTTCCAATTTGGAATCCGCTGCCGTCTTCTGGTGTAAAATTAGGCCATTTAGGACGTCCAAAACGTAAATAAACGGGACCATTGATTTGTGCAATGGCTTTGGTAGCTATTTTAGTTTGATTAAAATCGCATGGAACTATAACTGTCATGCCGGGCAACATTTTCATTAATCCGATATCTTCTAAAATTTGGTGGGTAGCGCCGTCTTCGCCTAAGGTAAGTCCTGCATGTGAGGCACAAATTTTAACATTTTTATTACTGTAAACAATACTTTGTCTTATTTGGTCATATACCCTTCCAGTACTAAAATTAGCAAAAGTTGTTGTATATGGAATTTTTCCACCAATGGCTAAACCGGCGGCAACACCCATCATATTGGCTTCGGCAATACCACATTGAATAAATCGACTTTTAAAATCTTTTATAAAAGGTCCTAATTTAAATGAGCCCGCTAAATCGGCGGTTAGTACTACAACATCTTTATTTTCTTGAGCTAATTCATAAATACCTTCTCCGAAACCTGCTCTAGTTTCTTTTTCATTGTGTTTGATTATTGATTTACAATTCATGATTATATATTTTGATAATTAAAGTTTAAAAATAAATTTTATTTAATATTATTTTGAATTTTAGGAACTGAAAATTTTAAATTACAGGAATTGACCATTTCAACAATTTTTAAATTAACGATTTGTTGAATATCATAATAGGCATCCCAACCTAAATGATAGGAGACATAGTAATAGCCATAAATTTCGAGGTAATTATTTTCAATTTTTTTTAGGTAAAAGCGTTGACTTTCTATAAAATCACTAAATTTTATAGATTTCAGTAAATCCAGAAGTTTTTCAACATCGTTTAATTTTTCAGGGATATCGAGATGTAGTTTAATTTCGGGTCGAAAATGGGTACTTTTACTTATATTTTTAACTAAAAAATCAACTAAACGTTTATTAGGCACAATTAGAAATTCTTTATTATCAGCTCTAATTTTAGTACTCCTTAAACCTATTTTTAAAACCGTACCATTTATATCTTGAAATTCTAAATAGTCGCCCACTCTAAAAGGTTTATCAACTAAAATGACAATTGAAGCAATAATATTTTCGATACTTTCACGTGTGGCTAAAGCAATAGATGCCCCTAATATACTTAAACCCGTTAGTAGGTTTCCGATATTTTGATTAAAACAAAATTTTAAAATAAGCAAGAACCATATAATTATTAAAATAACTTTTGAAATTGATTTCAAAAAAGAGATTAAAGAGGCATCGGAATATTTGATATTTTCGGCTTTTTGTTCGTTGATTACAAATGCAAAATAATCGATGATTCTTAATAGAAAAAATAATAAAATCGAAATAACAGAACCAATATAAACACTATTTAAAATGATAGAAAAATGGAGTGTTAAAATATGAAAATTAAGAAGTGAGGGATAATTATAAAAGCGTAACGAGATGATGATGGTTATAATTAATAATAGATATTCTATGGGCAATAAGGTCCGTTTATAAAATTCTTTTTTTTTAATAAGTTCTTTATTCCGAAATAAAAAATTAAAAACGAGTGATGAAATAAAACGACTTATATTTCTTTTAAAAACGTATAAAAGTAGCAAAATAATCCAAAAAATCATATAAGATTTTATTGAATTATTATAAAACTCTTGGTTTAAAAAGTCTAAAATTGTTTTCATTTTATAAAATTATGCAAATATACGCATTTTTTAATAATTAAATAGGATAAATTAAATTTGGAAACGACCTTTAAAACAACCTTATTAATTATTTTGAATAAATTTAATATGTTTAAGTTTTTTTTAATTTTTAAAGAAAAATATTGTAACTTTGTTTTTTATATAATAAGTATGAAACATTTAAAATTTTATTTTGTAGCTATTCTTTTTAGTAGCTTATTGATTCTTTCATGTGGTGATAAGGGTGTAGATAATGCATTAAAGAGTGACGTGTACCAAATTGGAAGGTATGATAGTTTATTTAAAGGGCACTATGAAGGACTCTTCCCATTAATTCCGTTTTCGGTATTTGTAAATTTTGGAATTGGTCTATCTCAAAATTTAACCAATGATATTACTATATTAAATAGCAGCTATTATTTTGCCAATAGCCAAAATCAAATTCGTGCTGGACTGCCTATGGTCAGTGATTCTGGTACTTATGTAGTTGGTTGTATTTTTAAAAATGATACTATGGGTAACATTACAGGTAAAATTATCAATTTAACGCAGTTACAAGCCTCAATAAAACGGTATTTAAAAGATACCATTAACACCATATATGCAATCAAAGTTACTGGCAATATAGATTCTGTAAAAATTCGTACTTTTAAAACACAGGCAAATCCATATCCAATTTTAGATACTGCTAGAAAATATGGTACCGTTTCAAATGCCTACAATACTTCTGGGACGCTTATTGGATTTTATTTTCCCAAAAAGTATAGTGGTAGCAATAATATTGAAACTGGTTTTTACTTTCATTACCTTAGCGATGATAAAAAATTAAGTGGAAATTTATTAGGTGTAAGTTTCAATGGTGCTACTGTTGAAGCTGGTGGCTATGGTAGCTTAAATACGGTAAGTTCTTACTCAAAACCTCAACCCTAAGAATTACTTTGAATATTTTTATTAATGAGGCAATCAAAATATTAAAATGTAGGTAGTTTTTAAAAAATAAATCGCTATAAATATGAAGATAATTTATTTTTTTTAAATAATTCTAAATAAATCGTAACTTAGCCATTATTTTGCAATAATTATGAATATAGCAATTTCCAAGATTAACCCTTTAGAAGAATTATTAAGTAATGTTTATTCATCTAAAAATTTAAAAATTGGAATTCCAAAAGATAGTACTACCGAAGAAAACCGTGTTTCTTTAACCCCTGAAGCGGTAGGAATTTTGGTTCAAGATGGGTTTGAAATTTTGCTTCAAGAGGGTGCTGGCATTAACAGCGGTTATAGTAACCTCATGTATGCAAATGCGGGTGCGACTATTGTTAGCTCCAATATCCAAGCTTTGAATTGCCCGATTGTTTTAAAGACCGCACCTTTTCATTGCGATGAAATTGTTCATCTACAAACTGGGGCTTTATTATTGTCGCCAATTCATTATGCTATGTTAAAGAAAGAAACATTGGTTGCATTAATCGAAAAAAAAGTATCAGCAATTTCTTACGAAAAATTTTCAGACAAAACTGGTTCACTTCCTTTAGTGAAAAGTATGAGTGAAATTGCGGGTTCGGCTTCTATGTTTATTGCGGCGCAGTATATGAATCGTTTTCATAATGGCAATGGTATGTTATTAGGTGGTATTACAGGTATTCCACCCACAAAGGTTATTATTATTGGGGCGGGAACTGTAGGCGAATTTGCTGCACGTTCTGCCTTGGCTTTAGGTGCATCAGTAAAAGTTTTTGATAATGATCTTTTGCGTTTAAAAAAATTAGAAAATAATATTGGGCATCGTATTTGGACTAGTATTATTGAACCAAATATATTAGCCAAGCAAATAAAAAATGCTGATATTGCTGTTGGCGCTTTACATAGTTATAATGGTAAAACCCCGTTGGTTGTTACTGAAGACATGGTTAAAAACATGAAACAAGGCAGTATTATAATTGATATTGCCATCGATAAAGGAGGATGTTTTGAAACAAGCGATACTACTTCACATGCTAAACCAATTCAGGTAAAACATGGCGTAATACATTATGCGGTACCAAATATTCCAAGTGCCTATTCTAGAACCGCCTCTCAAGCTATTAGCAATATTTTATTACAATTTTTATTAGACTTTTCTTTTGAAGGAAGTTTTGAAGATCTTATAAAGTCAAAACATTTTATTGCTAAAGGTTGTTATTTATATAATGGCATGATAACCGATAAATTTTTAAATAGAAAATTTGGGTTTCAACTGTTAGAATTCGACCAACTTATTTCAAAAATTAACGCTTTATAATATGAAAATTAAAATTTTGTTTTTACAATTGTGTTTAGCCACACTTATAACAGTTTCAGCCCAAACCTTAGATTTAGAAACTATTTTTAAAGACCCTATTTGGATAGGTTCTCAACCTCAAAATATATCTTGGGATATAACAAAATCAAACCAAATTCTGTTTAAATGGAATCCACACTATTCTAAATATGATTCCATGTTTAGCTACAACCTCAATACCATGAAAATTCAAAAAATAACTTTTAAAGAAGCTCAAGAACTAGAAGCTCAAAATGATGGTAATTGGAACACACAATATCATCAAGCCGTTTATAGTTACCAAAATGATATCTATTTATATGATAAAATAAGCCAAAAATCAACGTTGATTATTAAAACAACTGAAGTTGAACAAAATCCTAAATTTTTTAAAGATGGGCAGTTTATTTATTTTTTAAAAAATAATAATATCTATACATATACCCTTTCAAATGGCGTATTACGTCAGCTAACAAATTTTAGTACTTATACAACTTCTAGTAATCAAACTACACCATCCACTCAAAATTTATGGCTTGAACATCAACAAACTATGTTTGACGTCTTAGAAAAACGAAAAGAAGATAAAAAACATGAACAACATGTTGCTTTAGATGAGAAAAATACTGATACCCTTAGAAGTATTTTTATTGGCGATAAAAATATTCGTTTTCAAACACTTAATAATACTGGAGAATTTTTAATGTATGGGCTTTATACCCAACCGGCTAAAAATCAATCTACTATTGTTCCTAATTATGTTACGGAAACTGGCTATACTGCTAATATTAATGCTAGAACAAAAGTTGGGCAACATTTGGGAACTTATCAATTATTTTGTTTAAATGTAAATATCCAAACTATTGATACGTTAAAATTTGAAAATTTAGAAGGCATTTATGATATTCCAGGGTTTTTAAAAGATTATCCAGTATTATACGATAAAAAAAATAAAGCGCATCAAATACGAAATTTTACAATTTTTGGCATGCACTGGAATCCTGCAGGTAATTGTGTATTAATTGATATTAAAGCTACTGATAATAAAGACCGTTGGCTTATAGGATACTTTCCAGAAACGAAATCATGGACACTTTTTAATAGACAACACGATGAGGCTTGGATTGGCGGTCCTGGTATATTAAGTTTTGGTAATCAATCTGTTAGCTGGCTAAATAACGATTTATTTTACTTTCAAAGTGAGGTAACTGGATTTTCACATTTATATACATATCATTTAAAAAGTAAAACCACAACCGCTTTAACGTCTGGTAAATATGAAGTACAAGAACTTGCATTGAGTAAAGATAAGGATTTTTTTATTATTAAAACCAATGAAACCCACCCTGGCAAGCAACAGCTTTATAAAATAAATGTAGATGGTACACACAAACAACAGCTAACAAAAGATGTAGGGTTGTACGAATTGTATCTTTCACCTCAAAGCGATTATGTTGCTTTTAGATATTCTAACCAAACCACTCCTTGGGAACTATATACATTAAATTTAAATTCGCCCAACCATGATATTGTTCAAATTACCAATAAATCGCAATCGCCCGAATTTAAAAAATATAAATGGCAGGCTGGTAAAATCATAACGATTCCTGCCCGAGATGGTCAACCCATTTATGTTCGGCTTTACGAGCCTCCTCAAGGCAAAAGAAATAAAGCTGCAGTAACTTTTGTCCATGGTGCGGGTTATTTACAAAATGTGCATTTTGGTTGGAGCAGTTATTTTAGAGAATTTATGTTTAACAATTTATTGGCTCAAAAAGGTTATACTGTGATTGATATAGATTATAGAGGCAGTAGTGGTTACGGACGCGATTGGCGTACTGGGATTTATAGATTTATGGGTGGTTTAGATTTAGACGACCAAGAAGATGCCTTACTTTATCTTGCTAAAAATTATGGTATTGATGCTAAAAAATTAGGTATGTATGGTGGCAGTTATGGCGGATTTATTACATTAATGGCACTATTTACGAAACCCGATTTAATTAAAGCTGGCGGGGCTTTACGTTCGGTTACCGATTGGGCACATTATAATCATGGTTATACTGCTAATATTTTAAATGAACCATTTACCGATTCCATTGCTTACTATCGTTCATCGCCTATAAATTTTCCTAAAGGTTTAAAAAACAATCTTTTAATGTGTCATGGCATGCTGGATGTTAATGTTCATTTTCAAGATATTGTGCGGCTTAGTCAGCGTCTTATTGAACTTGAAAAAAATAATTGGGAACTTGCTGTATATCCTTTAGAAGATCATGGCTTTGTAGAACCTTCAAGCTGGTTAGATGAATATAAACGTATTTTTAAATTATTTGAAAAAACATTAAAATAATTTTTTTATTTTCAAAAAACTTTCGTGAGAACAAAAATATTTTTTTTAATAAGTATCTTGTTGGTTTGTGGATGTCATGAATCAAAAAATAAATATATTAATTGGGAGGTTTATAATGGCACTAATTCCGGTATTAAATACTCATCCTTAAATCAAGTAAATACCACAAATGTTACGCAATTAGAAGTAGCTTGGATCTATAAAACTGGCGATGCCGATACAATACATAGTTCTCAAATTCAATGCAATCCAATTGTCGTAGATGGTATTTTGTATGGGGTAGGGCCAGCTATGAAATTATTTGCCATAGACGCTCAAACTGGAAAAGAAAAATGGGTTTTTGATGTCAATGCAAGAGCTGCAACTCTTAGTGATACTACAAAATTTCATAATATTATTAACAGTCGTGGTATTGCGTATTGGACTGATGGTAAACAAGATTCGAGAATATTTTTTACTGCAGGTAGCTACACTTATGCAGTGAATGCCAAAACTGGCAAACCAATTGCCGATTTTGGTAATAATGGTTCCATAGATTTACATGACGATTTGGGACGAGATGTTAAAGACATGTATGTTTCAAATTCATCACCAGGTATGGTTTTTAAAGACCTTATTATTTTGGGTACCAGGATTGATGAGGAACCGCCAGCTGCACCTGGTCATATTCGGGCATATAACGCCATCACTGGTAAATTACAATGGATATTTCATACCATACCTCAGCCTGGTGAATATGGGTTTGACAGTTGGGAAGATACAAATGCTTGGAAACATGCAGGTGCAGCCAACGATTGGGCAGGTTTTACCTTAGATGAAGAACGTGGTATTTTATTTGTACCTACAGGTTCAGCTGTATATGATTTTTATGGTGGCAAAAGAAAGGGCGCCAACCTTTTTGCAAATTGTTTATTGGCTTTAGATGCTGCATCAGGTAAGCGTCTGTGGCATTTTCAATTTGTTCATCACGACTTATGGGATCGCGATTTGCCCTCACCACCTGTATTGGTTAGAATTACTAAAAATGGCAAACAAATTGATGCAGTTGCTCAAACCACTAAAACGGGAATGGTTTATGTTTTTGAAAGAGAAACAGGAAAGCCCGTATTTGAAATCAATGAAGTGCCATTCGACACAATTAGTGAGCTTAAAGGCGAGAAAGTTTGGCCAACTCAGCCCATACCCAAACACCCACAACCTTTTGTACGGCAGACATTTACTATTAAAGACATCAATCCATATTTATCTTCACAAAAACAAATAGAGTTGAAAGAAACCTTAAAAACATATCGATTTGGCAAGATGTTTTTACCACCGGGTTTAACGCCATCGGTACTTTTTCCGGGTTTTGATGGTGGTTCGGAATGGGGCGGACCTTCTTATGACCCTGAAACAGGCATATTATATGTAAATGCCAACGAAATACCTTGGATTATCAAAATGAACCCAAATAAAACCGAAATTCCTAAGCATGAAAATTGGCTACAAGCGGGCAAACGATTGTATCTCATGCATTGTGCTGAATGCCACGCCACTAACCTTCAAGGTTCAGGTAATAATCCGTCTTTAATTCAAATCAAGTCAAAATATAAAATTTCTGAATTTAGTGCTTTGGTGCTCAATGGTAGACGCAGAATGCCAGGATTTAAAAAACTACAAGGTGAAGAAATCAATGCTTTAGCCACCTATATTTTAGAATTAAAAAAGGAGCAAAATCGCAAATTTAAATCTGTAACAAACATAGATAGTATCAATGAAATGCCTTATAAGATGGCTGGCTATACTAAATTTTATAGCTCTGATGGCTATCCAGCAATTACACCACCTTGGGGTACATTAAATGCCATAAATTTGAATACGGGTGATTTGATCTGGAAAAAACCATTGGGCGAATATGAAGCATTGAAATTGAAAGGCATAGCCGCAACTGGAACCGAAAATTATGGCGGGTCGGTAGTTACTGCGGGTGGTTTAGTTTTTATAGCGGCTTCGCGCGATGCAAAATTTAGAGCTTTTGATAAAAAAACTGGCAACATTTTGTGGGAATATCCATTGCCAGCGGCGGGATTTGCAACACCCGCAATTTATGAATTACACGGAAAACAATATATTGTTATTGCTTGTGGAGGTGGTAAACTGAACACAACCTCTTACGATGCTTTTGTGGCATTTACTTTACCGAATAAAAATTAATTTTATGATATTTTAGAAAAATTTCAATACAAACACTTATATTTGTAAATGTTTGTAACTAAATGTTGAATTTAAAAATAAAAAAAATAAAATGAATAAAAAAATATTAGTCCTTTTATTTGGATTCTTGATAGTAACTTTTTTAAGTGTTATTTTATACTCTTGTTGTGGCAGTCCTTCTTCTCCAAGTTATTTTAAACTTGAGAGTTTAAGTTGGTCTATTAATAATACTACTTTTAAGGAAACCAAAATAGATGGCTATAACCGAACTGAAATTGACCTTCAAGCTATTATAAATGATACAGTTAATTATAATAAATTTTCAATTAATTTTACGCCAAGATTAATAGAATATTCTCTTCATTCAAATAATTTTAATTTAATACAATCTGCTCATGCTTGCACACCTCCTTCCTCAAGTTATGTTTTTTTGGAAAGTATTATCATAGAATCCAATAAACAATTTGACTCTTTGCATCCTGTTGGGTCAAATTTAGCCGATATTTTTGATATAACTGAGTACGGTGATTATTATAATAATCATTTAACAAAATATAAAATTATAGGAGAAATTCAAAGTTTGGTTTATTTCAATAATGAATCAATATATACTTATTTAAAAAGATTACCCCAAAATTATGTACTTTTATTAAAAAAAATGCCTACTATTACAACTGATTATCAGTTTACTGTAAAATTAAAAATTCATCAAAATTATGAAAATATTACTGATTATCTTGAATATACAACCCCTAAAATATTTATTAAAAATTAATTTTCAACGTTTAATATATTCAAAGTTAATATCTTATTAAATTAAAATGCGTATCTAAACTTGTGGACTGCTTTAAAATTTCGATAAACATCGACTTGCCCAAATAAGTATAAAATTCCCCAAAATTTACCACCCGTTCTTGTAAGGTTTTTTGTGGTAATAAGGTTCTTAAAATTAATTGTATGTGTTGGAGGGTTTCTATTTGTTTTCTTTTTAAATTAGACCTTAATTTTTTTTCTAATTTATAAACATCTTGATGCCAAGAATGAACGAGTTTATTGATATGTTCTTCTAGTCCTGAATCGTAATATTGTATTTTTTCTTGCAACATATCGCCTAAATGAAGTTGTTTTTCAATAATGGATTCAAAATTCTCTAATTCCCCATACTTTTTTTGTAAATAAATTTCTATTAAATTTTGTTCTTCTAAAAATAGATCTTGCAATGAGAATCCAGCTTTATCCCAATGAAAATAATGTTTTTCTTTTATAAATCCAAAAGAATTTCTAAGTTTTAAAATTGGCATCGGCATTTGGTAGTGTTTAAAGACATTTCTTAAAAACAACCAATACGACATTTCACCACCACCGCCTACAAAAATAACATTAGGTAAAATCGTTTCTTGAAATAAAGGTCTTAAAACCACGTTAGGACTAATGGTTTCAGGTTCTGACTCGAACAAATTTAAAAGTTGTTCCAGACTATATAATTCGGGATGATTTTTAATTTTGAATTGCGCCCCTATCCTATTAATCTTTAATCTTTGGTCTTCTTTTAAATAAAATAGATTTACATCATTTCCCGTAGTTGGAATGGGGTACTTAAATTCTGTCATCGTTTCTTGAACAATTCTATGTGAATCTAAATGTTCTAATTCAGCACGAATGAGCGGCAAGAAAAGTCGTTTTAATTTTGCATTATCTGGAATTAAAACTACAATTCCTAAATAACCCAATAATTCATGTACTAGTTTAAAATTAGCTTGTTGTATGGTTTCGCCTAAACTATAGCAAGATTTCATCAAATTACATAAATATTTACCTTCATCTGTTGTGGCAATTGTTTGGGTATATGTTTCAATTAATTTTATTAAAAGTTCGTCAACCCGCATACGACCAACAGCACCAGTTTGTAGCGTTTTCCAAACTAATTTTTTATCAAAAATTGTAAGGTTATTCAGTTCATCAATATCAGCGTCTTCGCAACCCATATAAAATATTGGTACAAAATGATTGTCAGGGAATTTTTCTTTTAATCGTTGACATAACCCAATGGTTTCAATAATTTTAATGATAAAAAAATTTGGGCCTGTTAGTATATTTGGTTGGTGGGCTGTTGTAACTGTAAAGGTAGTATCTTGAGCTAATAATTCAATATTTTTAAGGACGTTATGTTGAATGGTTACAAGTTGGTATTGTTCGGTTAAGGCTTCTACTAACACTTGTCGCTGTATAGGTTTGAGCTGTCTTTGTTTCATTACTTCTGGAATACTCTCAAATGTTGGTGGATACGGTATAAAATTTTTAAGTTGTTCGTTGGATAACAAATAATCTTTTATCAATTTTGACAAAAAAGGCAGATTTGCAATTGGCAATGATTTACAATCCATGTTTATATATTATGTATGATAATATTTAAGCAAGGATGCTCTATTAGATATCTATCACTATTTAAAATCATGGTATAATTAATTTATTTTTAAAAACTCTTTAGATTTTATGGTATTGATAGCCTCTTGGGTAGAAATTACTTTGATAAAAAAAGCCAAATTATAACCGCTTCGCTGATATAATTCAAAGCCCATATAGTTGGATTTTATAATGGTTATATATCCATAATTGGCATCCAATATTTGTTGCGACCATATAGCCTTTCCAAACTCGGCATTTATTAAATTGGTTCGATTATATACTTGAAAAATAGAAAATATATGATTATTATCAAGATACCTAAAACCTGGTGGCGGTTTGATACTATCAATATAATCGTACTGATTGATTCCCAATATTTTATTTTGCTTAACGCCGTTTAAATAAAACCAGCCTCTTATAGGGTACGCTAACACAACAGAATCATCGTTTATATCAGTAACAAAAACAGAATCATTTACTTTTTGTCCTAAAAATAGGCGTGGAAACACGGTATCTGCTTGGAGCAGCGTATCATTTCTAAAAGATCGTCTAATAATATAATTTTTAAAAGAATCATATTCTGAAAATGGAATTTGAATGTGAATATCAATTGGATTATTAATTGAATTTACTAAAAAAGTATCTTTAAGGTAAAACGTATCTTTAAAATAAATATCGCCTGGATCAATTGGAGCCACGTAATCGTCTTGAACACAAGCACAAAATATCAACATAGCCAATACAGCCAAAACTATATTAAATTTCTTTTTTGGAATATTTTTAAAAATCATTTTAATTTGAATTGTCTGCAAAATTACTTAAAAAAATGCCAATAATATATAAAATATAAAAAAGTATTCGTTTTAAACAATAAAATGGCTTGTTATTTAATGACAATTTAATAAATTAGATATAAAAAAATAAAAAAAATAAAAAACACAATTTAATAAAAAAAATAGTATATTGCATTTTATTAATCAAAGTAAAATTTAGTTTTTATGGAAGAAAACAAATATGATGCTATCGTTGTTGGTTCGGGTATAAGCGGCGGTTGGGCGGCTAAAGAACTCACTGAAAAAGGCTTAAAAGTGTTGATGTTAGAACGTGGTAAAAACGTGGAGCACGTTAAAGATTATGTGAATGCAACAAAAGGCGTTTGGGAATTTCCGCATCGTGGTGAAAGAACGCAACAAATGATTACAGATTACCCAAAACTACGTAGAGATTATCCCTTAAATGAAAAAAATTTAGATTGGTGGGCAAACGACAAAGATAGCCCATATACCGAAGTTAAACGCTTTGATTGGTTTAGAGGCTATCAGGTGGGTGGCAGGTCGCTCCTTTGGGGACGGCAAAGCTATCGCTGGAGCGATTTAGATTTTGAAGCCAATGCCAAAGACGGTATTGCTATAGATTGGCCTGTAAGATACAAAGACATTGAACCTTGGTACAGTTATGTAGAAGGCTTTGCAGGCATTAGCGGCAATAAAGATGGACTTTCGGTGTTACCAGATGGTAATTTTATGCCACCTATGGAACTCACGTGTGTTGAAAAAGACGTAGCTGAAAGAATCAAAAAAGAATATAAAGGCGAACGCCATTTAATTATTGGAAGAGCGGCAAATTTAACTGTTCAAGACGGACGGGCACCTTTTGAAAACCGACCTGGTTGTCAATTTAGAAATAAATGTTGGCTGGGATGTCCATTTGGTGGCTATTTTAGCACGCAATCCTCAACCCTTCCAGCCGCTCAAAAAACAGGTAATTTAACACTTCGACCTTTCTCCATTGTTACTAAAGTGCTTTATGATAAAGATAAAAAAAGAGCTACTGGCGTTGAAGTATTAGATGCCGAAACAAATAAAACCTATACTTACACAGCAAAAATAATATTTTTAAATGCTTCTACCTTTAATTCAGCTTGGATTTTAATGAACTCAGCTACAGATGTTTGGCCTGATGGATTGGGTAGCAGTAGCGGACAATTAGGACACAATGTGATGGATCATCATCTGGGCGTTTGGGCAGGTGGACAAGTTGAAGGTTATGAAGACAAATATACTTATGGACGAAGACCCAACGGTTTTTATGTTCCACGTTATCAAAATATCGGTGGCAAAAATAAAAGACCTTATTTACGTGGCTTTGGTTATCAAGGTGGCTCGGATAGAAGCGGCTGGAGCCGAGGCATTCCCGAACTTTCTTTAGGTGCATCTTTTAAAGAAGCTATTTTAGAACCCGGCTCTTGGGGCATTGGAATGGGTGGCTTTGGAGAGATTTTACCCTATTACGATAATAAAATTAGTTTAGATAAAAATGTCAAAGATAAATGGGGCTTACCTGTATTGTCGATGGACTCTGAACTCAAAGACAACGAATATAAAATGCGGGTTGATATGCTCAACGATGCTAAAGAAATGCTTGAAAGGGCTGGTGTTAAAAATATTTATGGTAATGATGGCGATGGTACCATTGGCAGAGGCATCCATGAAATGGGTACTGCCCGAATGGGTAAAGACCCCAAAACTTCTGTACTTAATAAACATAATCAAATTTGGGATGCGCCGAATGTTTTTGTAACCGATGGCTCATTTATGGTTTCTGCCGCCTGCGTGAACCCCTCGCTTACTTATATGGCATTTACCGCTCGTGCAGTTGATTTTGCTGTATCCGAATTAAAAAAACAAAATCTTTAACATATAAAATTTTATTATTATGAATCGAAGAGAAGCTCTTTCAAAAGTGAGTTTATTATTAGGCGGTACCATTGTTGGCGCCGAACTATTCTTAAACGGCTGCGGCACAAACACTTCAAACGATGGCAATTTTTTTAATGCCGACCAAATGGCATTATTAGATGAAATTAGTGAAACCATTATACCTAAAACCTCAACCCCTGGTGCTAAAGATGCTCAAGTTGCCGCTTTTATGAATGTTTACGTTCGTGATTGTTACACACCAGACCATCAATTAGTATTTATAGAAGGAATAAAAAAAGTAAACGAAACCTGCCAGTCTTGTTGTAAAAAATCTTTTCTAGAAGCCTCACCGGAGGAACGTTTAAAATGTTTGAATATCTTAGATAAAGAACAAGAAGCCTTTCAAAAAACCTTAAAAACAGTCAAAGAAACCGAAACAGACCTAAACCCAGATTTAACTCCCATTCCTCATTATTTTAGACTGATGAAAGAACTAACGATATTTGGATTCTTTACTTCTGAAATTGGCGCTACGAAAGCATTAAGATACATTGAAGTACCAGGTAAATTTGATGGTAGCTACCCTTATAAAAAAGGGGATAGAGCTTGGGCTTGATAACCATTTGTTATCAATTATTATGAATAGATGTAAAATACAACATAAAAGTAAAATATATTAAATATGAAAAGACGTCAATTTTTAACCAATGTAGGGTTTGCCTCACTTGGTTTAGGGCTCAGTAGTTTTAGTCGTAATTTGAATCTAAATGCCCATGCACCTTTTGGTATTCAATTATGGACTATCAAAGATATAATTAGCGAAGACCCAAAAGCGGCACTTACTTATTTAAGTTCTATTGGATATAAACAAATTGAAAGTTTTGAAGGACCTCAAGGCATTTTTTGGGGTATGAGCCCTAAAGAATTTAAAATGTTAATGGACGATTTAGGCATGAAAATTATAAGTGCCCATTGCGACCCTACCAAAAATTTAGACGAGAAAGCTCATCAAGCGGCGTCCATTGGCATGGATTATTTAATTTGCCCATACGTTGGACCTCGTAAAACTGCCGATGAATTTAAAAAAATAGCTGAAGATTTAAACAATTCCGCAACCATTTGTCAAAAAGCGGGCATTCGTTTTGGCTATCATAACCACGACTACTCGTTCTTAGAAGTGGATGGTCAAACACCGATGGATATTTTCATGAAAGGCACCGACCCGAAGAATTTTGATTTTGAACTTGATATGTATTGGGCAGAATATGCTGGTGTGGACCCTTTAAAGTATTTTATGAAACATAGTTCTAGGATTCGTTTAGCCCATATAAAAGATTTATGGCAGAAAGATAGTAAACGTGAATCTTGCAATTTAGGCGAGGGTATTATAAATTATAAAGATATTTTACCAGAAGCCTGCAAACATGGGTTAAAATATTGTATTGTGGAGCAAGAAGCATTTACCAAAAGTCCTGTAAAAGATGCTGTAAAGATAGATGCTGATTTTATGAAGACACTGTAATACGGTCTTTGTACTAAATTCAATTGTTGTTTAAATAATTCTTTAAAAAATTATTGAATTATTTTATAAAGATAATATTGCAGTGGTATTAATTTAGTTATGCACTTTTCAAAATTTTTTAATCTAATAATTTTATAGATTCAAGAAATCATAGTTTAATTTATGGGTTTTATTCTTCGAGCTTTATTTAAATATTTATGTCCAAAACCAAGCATTAACGAACCTGAAATAATTGGAGGTGCTGAAAGAAATGCTACACCAAGCAATGTGAATTGGTTATAAAATAAATCTCCTGAATCAGAATTTAATAAAGATAAATCATCAGAAACATTAATTAAATTTATTAACCCATATAGTAAACCTAATGAAAGCAATCCAATGCCCCAACCTTTTAAATTTTTACCAACTTTTAAGAATGTATTATAATCATCCGAGTTTTCGTTTCTTTGACTTAGGTTTAAATTTATTTTAGGTAAATCGGTTTTTTTAGAAGCAATATCATTAAAAGTTTTTAAAGACATAAAATCATTGGCAGGTAAGGGTTTCCTTGTATAAATTAAAAATGTATTCGCCAAAGTTATATCATTTAAACCAAAATTATTGATATCCAATACTTGCACTTTATTATTAAAATTATTTTTTAAATTTACGACATTATAATTAGTATTATAGCTCATAATTTTAAAATTTGTATTTAACAAGGCGCTCTTTTCAAAGGCAGCAGAAGTTAGTTTTAATTTATTGGTTTCATTAACTGGTGTTTTAATTCCAAAGGCAGTTGAAAAATCTTTGTTCAAATTTAAATCTTTTAAAACTAATGGAAACATTTTAGATGAGGATGTTTTATTATTCTCAAATTTGGAAGATGCAAAAACGTGCACTCCTATTGTTAATATCAAAACTAACAATACATTAATTTTTTTGTTCATACATTTTAAATTTAAGCAAAGTTAATAAATAAATATCAAAGCATTGTCATTTATTTGTCATTTTTTTTTTAAATATTACTGATATCTTTGAAGATTTTTGTCTTCTAAACTAATGTAGTTTCCATCTGTTTGTTGCACAATGGTTTGCAAGCTTTTTAGAGCACAATTTTCAGAAGCAGCGTCGGTAAAGATTTCAAAGAATAATGGTTTGTTAGTAAGTTCTGGATTCAAAAATGATTCATAACAAGCATTAAATTCTTGGGTGTTAGAAGCAGCGAAATAAGTAAACCCAAGATCTTCGGCATAATGTTTTAATACTTTGGGTGATTTATATCCAAAATGTCCTTTAGCCGCTATAAACGTATCTGTTTGTTCTTTAAAAATGGCAGCGTGGTGATCGTAATTTTTAAATTCCATGCCTAGTCCATTATTAACAACCAAAATGCGAATATTATTTGCAATATGTCTGTTCCCCAACACATTCATATCGTAAAAAAATGCGAGGTCGCCCATAAAACAAAAATAAAGTCGATTGGGATGTGTTAACGAAGCACCAATAAAAGCCGACAAGCAGCCATCAATTCCAAAGCCACCAACATTTGAAAACACTTTTATTGTATCATCAAGTTCAAAAAAATTCCATGAGCGCATGCTATTTAGTATGGCTAAATGTATGGTTGCATGTTGTGGTATTTTAGGGGCTAATTTTGAGGCTACCCAAATAGTAGAAAACGCCAATTCGGGCATTTTAAAACGCATGTGAGAGATATCGTTATGACATAGTTCGAAATATTGACTTGTATTGTTTGTTTTATGCGTTGTATAATATTCAAAAAAAACGGATTCTGACATCTCAAAAACATATTTAAGTTTACGAAAGGTATCATGGACTGCACCATCATTAGTTACCCGCCATACTTGTTTGCCTGTTAAAATCATAGCTGAATAACTACCCGAAATATTTCCAATATGAATTAAAATATCGGGTTGCCATTGATTGATATTAAAATGTTCTTGACTGGCAGCCAGAGGGTAAAGAATTTTATTTTTTCCAGAATAATTAGAAATATGCTCACAAAATATAGGTGCATGATTTGCTATAGCAAAGCGTTCAATGATGTCAGAATCATGTTTATTAACAGTTTTTCGTGATCCAATAATCACGGCAACTTTGCCTTCAAGTTTGGGAAATGTGTCAGATAAAGTAACCCGAAAAATTGCTCTATATTCTGGTAAATTTGGAATAAACTCTTTACTAAATGTTGATGGCAATAATATGTGTACCGGACCTGTTGAACTATGTTTTACTTGTAATAGGGCACGATTTATTTTAACTTCACATTCCCAAATATCTTCATTATCTTTTACAACAGGCAATATGCAGGACAATAGGGCTATATCGTTTTGAAGGATGGATTGGTCGTTCATTTGAGGTATCAGATTATCAAGTTTAGAAACGGGGCGCATTGAGTTTATGGCAACAATTGGTAATTTACGATAGTATGCTTCTGTTAAGCCTGACACATAATTTCTTGCGGCTGTAGCACCTGTACAGCTTATCACCACGGGTTCACCCGCTTCAGCAGCCAAACCACAAGCCATATAAGCCGCTGAACGTTCATCGATTGCTGAATAGATGGTAAAAAAATGATCATTTTGGATGCTCGCGATAAAAGCGGCATTCGCAGTGCCTGGCGAAGCAATAACATAACGAATATGATGTGCTTTTAATAAAGAAATTAATATTTGAACATTTTTTTCGGCAGAATATTGTAAATTTTGGTCTGTATTCATGGGCATTTTGAAATTTAAAATGATTTATTGAATAATTTGAGTTGATATAAGTTTTAAGGGTTAACGATAATTTTAGTGAGGTTTTGCAAAATTAAGAAAAAAAAAATCTAAT
>JASGCT010000031.1 GCA_030053915.1 Alphaproteobacteria bacterium | reverse complement strand
TTTTGTCTATTAAAATCAAAGTTACGTAAAAAATATTATATTTTTCAAAAAAAAACGATTTTGGGATAAAATTTTGATTTCGACAAGATTTTTGGCTGTTCAAATGCTCTGATTCTCGCAATTAAAGTATGAAACTAAATGGTATTTTTACCCCATTTCAAATATATACGCATAGCCGCAACAGAAACACATTATACGCAACATTATTTACCTCTTGTATGGCTGGGTATATTTGGCTTTTTGTTGTTGTAAGCACTTTTAATAAACAACCATTAGAACTATGTATAATAAAACGGATTACGCATTTGCCCTGCCTAGCATGTGGATCTACGAAATCGGTTATTTCTTTATCCCAAGGAAATCTTTTTGAGGCTTTTAAAACAAATCCTTTGGGTTATTTAATAGCTTTGATAATGGTTATTTCGCCTCTTTGGATTGCTTTTGATATTTTAACCAAAAACAAAACCTATTTGACATGTTTTCAAAAGTTAGAAACACATGTAAAAAAAACACAATATGCAATTCCTTTGGTAATACTAGTAATTATAAATTGGGTTTGGAACATAACCAAGGGGGTTTAAATAGAATGTATAATTGCATTGACAAAACCAAGCGCTGCGTTCTTTACTGTATTCTAATTAAACCAGCGCAATTCTAAGGTAAACGAAAGGTTGCCATAAGTACTTGTTATATATTTTGGATATTTATAAGCACCGTAAGTATAATCAGAAAAATCTACTTCGGTGGTTCCTAAATAATCGTCAATGCCCGAAGGAAGAATGTCTTGGTCAAATAAATCGATATAAATGGGAATGTTTATATCGTAATAAGTAAAAATAGGTGGTCCGTAATAGCCTTCACCCCAAAAAATAGGTAACTCAAGGTAAGAGAGTTCTGGAACAACGCAAGCTGTTCGGCAAGAATACAAAATTTCGTCGTTGACGGCGCTTCTTAAATCAAAATAAACATCTGGCAAATACCCTTCGTTAACATTGTCCCAATTGTATCGCCCTTGGTATAGCTCGGGAAAATCATTTAAGGTTATTTTTGTGATACTGACGCTTGTGTAAATAGGGTCTATTACTTTAACACAAGAGTTTAAAATGAAAGCAGGTAATAAAAAAAAATAAACTGTTTTGTTGTCAAAAAGCCATCGCATTATTTTTAAAACAGCAGTATAAATCAGCTTCATATAATTTAAATTGTTTTGCAAAGATACAATTATTTTAAAACAATTAGTAACTATTTAGTTGCAACGTTATAAAATAAAAATTTTTCTTAGTGGATTTCAAAATAAAAATTTATTTACTGCAAAGTAAGTACTATAATTTCAAAAAAAACACAATTGTAGGGAAAAAGCTACCACGTCATTATCAATAAATTTAGTAAAATATCTAAAAATGTATATCGCCATCAAAATAATTAGGTTTTTAATTGTTAATGCAACCCTTTGCTTTTTTGCGGTGTATGTCATTATATTTTAATAAGTATCTTTTATTTTGAGTTTTTTGAATTTTTTATTTTAACTTTGCTCAGTTTTTGTTAAGTTTTTTTTATGAGAGTTATTATAATATTATGGGTACTGATTATTCTTAGTTATCAAACAGCATTTAGTCAACAACGAGATTCTGTTTTGTATTTAAGTAACAATAGTTTTGAAGCTACAACGAATGCCAGCGGTAGTAATGGCGATTATATTCAATTACCGGCTTTAGGTGCTTTAGCAAACGGCAATTTTACTATAGAAACTTGGTTTAAAGTAACTGATGTTACACGGAGCTTCCAACGTATTTTTGAAGCAGGAACAGGTAATAGTAATAATATTCTATCTATTGGTTTTTAGTACACAAGCGGGAAGTTGTTTATCAATGCCAATCGAGCGATTGGAACCTCAATTACTATAAATAACAACCAATGGCATCATATTGCGATGTCTAAAAATGGCGATACAGTTACTACATACTTAAATGGTACTCAAATTGACAAATACAATTTTGGACAAAATAGTTCAGCTTTAAATTTATGTAAAATTGGAGCCTCTAATTATTCTAACGCCTCCACTATTGGCTGTTTTCAAGAGTTTAGGATATGGAAGACTGCTAGAACTGCTCAAGAAATTCAACAAAACTTTTTGTTTAAAATATTAAACAATAGTTCAAATTTATATTATTATTTACCTTTAAACCTAAGTAATACAGTTCAAAATGTACCTATCAAAAATAACACAATTTTAAACAATAGTTCAACAGCCATTGATGCTTTAAATAGCCCTTCCACGATTATCAGTCAAGGGAATATTGGTTGTAGTATCTGATAGCACACCGAATACGGGTTATGTTAATAGGATTTTTAATATTATTTTAAATCAGCCTAATAAACTCAGTGCTTTCAGTCAGGTGGCTTCAAATAACAAGTTTATATCATTAAATTTATCTGGTAGCAATACTTACACGGTTACTATTAATGGTAAAATTTATCAAACAAAAGAAAACACTATTGACTTACCTTTGTCGATTGGCGTTAATAAAATTGTGGTAAAAACTGAAAATGCCTGTCAGGGTATCTATGAAGAGACTATATTAGTGAGCGAAACCATGAGTTTATATCAGAATCCAACTACACATCAGGTAACTTTAAATGTAGGCGGCAATGATACCAAATTACAAGTGAGTTTAATAACGGAGCAGGGAAAATATTTGTTTACGAAACAAGTTGAATTAGATAGTTATCGTAATGTGGTGTTAGATGTGTCGGGTTATCCTGTAGGGGTTTATGTGTTAAAAGTAAGTGGAACAAACGTCCGGGGCACTTTGAAATTGATTAAGCAGTAACAATTAACTAAATATTAATTCTCTGCGCCTCTGCGGTGAACCCCAAAGGTAGTGCGTCTCAGCGGTGTCTCCAAAAAATGTAATCCTCTGCGTCTCTGCGTCTCTGCGGTGAAAAACAAAAGGTAGTGCGTCTCTGCGGTGTCCCCAAAAAATGTAATCCTCTGCGTCTCTGCGGTGAAAAACAAATTTCCAATGATTATTTTGGAATAAACAATTGAATTAAAAAATAAAACAAACGGGTATTTCCCTCTATTATTTGTTTAAAAAAGGATATTCGTAATTTTGAGGTGGATTATATGTTTCTTTTATGGAACGGGGGCTTAACCAACGATATAAATTTAGGATGCTGCCAGCTTTGTCGTTTGTGCCAGACACTCTACCACCACCAAATGGTTGTTGCCCTACTACCGCCCCAGTTGGTTTGTCATTAATATAAAAATTACCAGCCGCATACTTTAAGGTCTCAGTAACCTTTTCTACAACAGAACGATCGTTTGATATAATTGCCCCAGTTAATGAATAGGGTGATGTGTTGTTTATAAGTTCTAAAACCTTTTCAAAATCTTGGTCTTTATAAACGTAAATAGTTAACACGGGACCAAAAATCTCATCACACATCAATTTAAATTTTGCGTCGGTTGTTAAAATGATAGTCGGTTGAATAAAATAACCTTCAGATTTATCATAGTTACCACCACATAAAATTTTACATTTAGGATTCTTTTTACAATAATCAATATATTTTGCAATAGAATCAAATGACTTTTCATCAATTACGGCATTTACAAAGTTCTCAAAATTTTCAACCGAACCCATGTTAAGTTGCTTGGTTTTTTCAACTAAACTCGCTAAAATTTTAGAAGACAAACTTGCCGGAAGATACGCCCGAGACGCCGCTGAACATTTTTGCCCTTGATATTCAAAAGCACCACGTATTAAGGATGTAACCACGACATCTATATTAGAATTTTTATGCACTAAAACAAAATTCTTACCTCCTGTTTCTCCTACAATTCTTGGATAAGATACGTATTTTGCTAAGTTTTTAGCAATTTCTAACCACAAAAAATTAAAAGTTTGAGTTGAACCTGTAAAATGCAACCCTGCAAAATCTTTATGAGAAGTACAAACATCGCCCACGTCTTTGCCTGCCGCATACACTAAATTAATAACGCCATCGGGCAATCCAGCTTCTTGCAATATTTGCATAAAAATAAAAGCACTATAAATTTGTGTTTCCGCTGGTTTCCATACCACTACATTACCACACATGGCTGCAGAAGTAGGTAAATTACCACCGATAGCTGTAAAATTAAAAGGCGTAATTGCTAAAACAAACCCTTCTAATGGTCTATAATCTAAACGATTATGATATTGTGGGGTTGAAATAGGCTGCTGCGCATAAATTTGATTTAAAAAATAAATATTAAAGCGTAAAAAATCAATAAGTTCGCAGGCACTATCTATTTCGGCTTGAAAACAATTTTTACTTTGACCTAACATGGTAGCAGCATTCATTTTAAAACGATACTTATTAGACAATAAGTCGGCCGCTTTCATAAAGATATTAGCTCTGTTTTCCCAAGACATAGTCTCCCATGCTTTTTTTGCTGCCAAAGCCGCTGTAATGGCTTTAGAAACATGTTGTTTATCGCCTTTGCTGTAATATCCTAAAATATGCTTCTTTTCGTGCGGCGGTCTAATTGCCAGTTTGTTAGAAGTAAATATATTTTTGCCGTTAATAACCATAGGGATATTGAGGGTGGACGACTTTAGTTTTTTTAAACTTACCTGCAATTCATATCTTTCGGGGCTATTAGGGGCATATTGTAACACTTTTTCGTTCACAGGAGTTTCTAATTTTAAATGTGGTAATGACATAAATTTATATTTAATAGTGCAAGTTAAAACTTTTTTTTTAATTATTTAAGTTCCTTTAAAAATTTTATATATCTTTGCTATAAAACATGATAAATTTAAATGACATTTGCATCAAAAAAATAATTATATGATTCAAAACAGATCTAAAATTTCAAATAATTTTATAAAAAGTATTTTTGTAATTGCTTTATTAGTTACTACCGTTTGGGTGTCGGCTCAAAATAATCGATATAATGAATACAATACCACTGGTTGGTATAATTATTTTGGCACATTTAATATAAATAAACATTGGGGGATACATAGTGAATTTCAATGGCGTCGCGTTGATTTAATTACAAACCCTCAACAGAATTTACTAAGAGTGGGGGTAAATTACAAGCCAAGCGCCCATGTAGTTTTTAGAGTAGGTTATGCGTTTGCCGAAACTTATTCTTATGGTGAAACGCCTATCAATGCTTTCGGCAAAGATTTTTCAGAGCATCGATTTTATGAAATGATACAATTAGGGCATCAAGAAGGTGTTTTTGAATTTTCACACCGTTTTATGTTGGAACAACGATTTATTGGCAAATATAGTTCGGCAAATGCTAAGTCAGAAGACGGAAGCACGTATCTTAATAGAATGCGTTATTTGGGTAGAGTGCAATTACCTTTAAAAGGAAGACAGATTTCATTAAAAACGCCCTATATTGCAGTATATGATGAAATTTTAATAGGCTTTGGAAAAAATGTTAATCAAAATGTATTCGACCAAAATAGATTAGGGTGCTTAATAGGTTATAAATTTAATAAAACCTTTGCCTTAGAAGGTGGTTATATAAATGTTACCCAACAATTAGGACGTTTAGTAAATGGTAAAAATGTGTTTCAAAACAATAATGGTATCATTATCAATGCCACTTTTAATTTTGATGTTTCTAAAAAATCTAAAGGCGGTTAAAAATAACTGAAAGAATATTTAAAGAAAAAATTTAGCGTCTGGTAAATTGTTCACTTATAACCCCATTCGTTAAATTTAAAGCAAATGATTTATAAACTGCAATGGAACCAATGATTGGTAGTAAAGCACTTGGCGGATTTTTGTAAAGCGATTGGGTAATAATAATATTCCAACTAAAGCCAATGTTTAAACTAATACTATTATTGTTTGTAGCAATAGTTGACATCGTGGTGTTAGTAGTTGTTTTAATTGAGCCTACCAAGCTATCTAACGGAATAGGGATGGTAGAGTTTAAACTTATAAGCCTTGAATTACTAATAAGTAACGATGAGCCACTCACGGTAAATGTGTCGTAAAAGTCGTCATTGATGTTTAATAAATCGCCGTAGTATTTCGCTACAATTTTATCCACTGAATTTGGTAAGGCAGTAAAATCCACATTTTGCGTTTTTGAGCTGATAGTATCAGAGAATCCTAATACCCCAGCTTGGGCTCTTAACCCACTCAATGTGTATAGTGATTTTGAAGTCCAACTTCCCAATAAAGCGCTGCGTGTTTCGGTGTTCGAGCGATAAATCACTTTTATGGTTTGATTGGCAGAAACATTATTAAAGGTGTAACCTGAAACCGAATCTTTAATTTGAGTACCATTAACTATAACGCTATCTAAAATGCAATTGACATTTGGTTGGAATACTACGCGATACGAACCTCCATTTAAAACAGAAAGCGGTCCTTGAGATATGGTACCATTGACAACTTGAGTTGTGATAGTATATTGAACGGTTGTATCTTTATTACACGATAGTATTAACGTGGTTAACACAAGAATCAAACTCCAAATTTTCAAAACATTTTTCATAGTATATATTTAATACTCATAACGTTTTTATAATAATTTTATTGTTAATGTAGGCGTTTAAATCTTAATTAATTGGTAGATAAATTATAAAACAATATGCAACTAAATAACCGCAGCCGCATTTTGAATAGTTTAATAGTTTAAAATATCTCCAAAAATAATTTTAAAATAAAGCTATTACGATGACACGTTTTTATCTATCATCGTTAATAGTAAAAAATATAAAAATATAAAAATTAAGTAATTTAAAATAAAATTTGTACTTTTGTTCAAAAAATATATATGAATAAAAATTTGTTTTTATACTTTTGTATAGTTTTAGTGTTAGGATGCCAAACCAAACCTAAACTTAAAAGTGAAGGGAATGCCGATATCGCTAAGATTTCTGAATTAAACCAATTATTTGAGAGCTATCATACAGAATACCTTTATCTTAACCCGATTTCTGCCACTTTTGAAGGCGACACAAACCACAATGCCGAATTGACCATAGAATTTACAGACGAGTTCAGAAATAAATATCGACAATTCCTAACGAATTATTTAAACAAACTTCATCAATTCAACCGAAACGCATTGTCTCTTAACGATCAACTTAGTTATGATGTTTTTGAAGACCAACTTAAAACAAGTCTCGAGGACCTTACTTATACAAGTAACCTTATACCTACAAATCAATTTTATGGTATGCACCAAACGATGGTACTTTTAGGAGCAGGCACAGGCGCACAACCATTTAATACAGTTCAAGATTATAACAATTGGATAAAACGAGCGACTTTGTTTAAAGACTGGGTTGATAGTGCTATTATTTATTTTAATAAAGGCATTGCTTCTAATTACGTTTTACCAAAAATATTAGTAGAAAAAATGATTCCACAATTTGAAAGCGTCGCTCAAAAAAAAGATATTAGAAGCGATTTTTATAAACCCATTAATAAAATGCCTAAAAATTTTAGTGCAGGACAAAAGAAAAAAATAATGCGATTGTTCGTAAGTTTAATTAACGATTCGCTAATTCCAGCCTATCGTAAAATGGCAGAATATCTTAAAACCGTTTATTTGCCAGCCGCACGTACAACAAGTGGTATTATCGCTTTGCCAAATGGCGACAATTATTATAAATTTTTAGTTCGCCAAAATACGACTACCACAAAAACACCACAAGAAATTTATGAAATTGGTTTAAAAGAAGTAGCTCGTATTAATCAATTAATGACCGAATTGCGCCCTCAGTTTAAATTTAAAAAAGATAGCGGCGACTTAAAAGATTTTTTTAAATATCTTAATACCAAAGACCCCAAAAACAAGCCTTTTAAAACTGCTAAAGAGGTTCTAAAAGCTTTTGAAAACATTCAAAAAATTATTGAACCTCATATCAAAAACTATTTTTCAATTTTGCCTAAATCACCTTTCGAAATAAGACGTACTGAATCTTTTAGAGAAAAATCGGCAAGTGCCGAATATCAACAGGGAAGCCCAGACGGTACAAGACCAGGTGTGTTTTACGTGCCAATTCCTGATGCTAAAAACTTTACCCTTACTAGTGGTATGCAAAGTTTGTTTTTACACGAAGCCATACCTGGGCATCATTTTCAAATTTCTATTCAACAAGAAGACACCGTACTACCTAAATTTAGACGCTTTGGAGGCTACAACGCTTTTGCCGAAGGTTGGGCTTTGTATTGCGAAAGCATTGGTAAAGATTTTGGCTGTTATAACGACCCCTATCAATACATGGGTGCCTTAGGCGATGAAATGCATAGAGCCATTCGCTTAGTAGTAGATGTTGCCATTCATACCGGAAAAATGACACGTGAAGATGCCATTAAATATATGACAGATAACGAACCCATAAGCGAAGATGGTGCCACAGCCGAAATTGAACGTTACATGGTAATTCCAGGACAAGCCTTAGGTTATAAAATAGGCGCCCTAAAAATGCAAGAACTCAAACAAAAATACCAAAAACAACTCGGAGCAAACTTTAGTATTATTCAATTCCACGATAATATTTTAAAAGGCGGTTGCTTACCTTTAACCATTTTAGAAAACAAAATGGATTTATGGGCTAAATCAGTGCAGCAATCAACAACACCCGTTCAAAAATAATCCATGAAGAAATTATTTTTATTAGATGCTTTTGCCCTTATTTTTAGAGCCTACCATGCCTTAGCCAACTCGTCTCCCCGGATTACTAGTACCGGCATTGATACCAACGCCCAGTTTGGTTTTACAAATACCCTTATCGATTTGATTACGAAAGAAAAACCAAGCCATATCGCTATTTGTTTCGATACATCTGCCCCTACCCAACGCACGATAGATTTTGCAGACTATAAAGCCAATCGTCAAGAAGCCCCAGAACCCCTTATTCAAGCCATCCCAGACATTAAAGCCATCATTGCTGGATTTCAAATCCCAATTATAGAATACGATGGATTTGAAGCCGATGACGTCATTGGAACCCTTGCCTGGCAAGCTGCCGCACAAGGTATAGACGTTTATATGGTTACCCCCGATAAAGACTACGGACAATTATTAACCAAACCTCAAGTTTTTATTTATAAACCATCGAATCGTGGAAATCCACCTGAAATCTTAACAGCAGAATCTATTTGCCAGAAATGGGATATTCAACGCGTAGAACAAGTTATTGATATGTTAGGTTTAATGGGCGATGCCGTAGATAATATTCCTGGTATCAAAGGCATTGGCGAAAAAACAGCCGCTAAACTTTTAAAAGAATACGACACCCTAGAACATGTGTTGGCAAACGCCGATATTATTAAAGGTGCTGTTGGTGACAAAATAAGAGCAGGAAAAGACCAGGCGATCCTTAGTAAAAAATTAGCTACCATAATAACAGATGTTCCGGTAAATTATAACGAAGATGGCTTTTTATACCGGGGTGTTATTAAAGAAAAACTGCAACCCATTTTTCAACGTCTCGAATTTAAAACTCTTGGCAAACGCTTATTTGATCATGATGCGCAAGCAACAAATATTAACAAATCGTCCTCGAGTATCACAACCCTTTTTGGAGATATAGAATATAACGAATCAACAAGCCCACTTTCGCAGACCGCCGAAACCACCCAATTTAAAACAATTCGTGATATCCAACATCACTATCATCTTCTTGAAAAAGAAGACGATATTTTAAATTTAATAAATCTCCTTATGGCGCAATCCGAAGTATGTTTAGACACTGAAACTACTGGAATTCATCCTAAAGAAGCCGCCATTATTGGGTTAGCATTTTCTTTTAAAAAGCACGAAGCCTATTATATTCCAATTTTAGAAACTTCCAAAACTGACAAAATTAAAAAGCTGGCTCTTTTTGAACCTCTTTGGCAAAAAAAAGATATCTTATGGATTGGTCAAAACTTAAAATACGATTTTTTAGTACTTCGAAATTATGGTATTTTTATAGAAAATAACTATTTTGATACTATGGTAGCACACTATGTTATTCAACCAGAAGGCAAACACAATATGGATCTCATGAGCGAGCAACATCTTGGATATAGTCCAATTTCTATTACGTCGCTAATAGGTAAAAAAGGTAAAAACCAAGGATGTTTATTAGACGTCCCTTTAGTTGAAGTAGCAGACTATAGTGCCGAAGATGCCGACATTACCTTTCAACTAAAACATGCTTTAAACCCCTTATTAGTTTCTAATAATGTGAACCAAGTTTTTTATGATATAGATAACCCACTGGTACATGTTTTGGTTGATATGGAAGACCATGGCATAAAAATTGACCAAGTTTTTTTAGCTAATTATGCCAAAGACATTGAACGTGAAGCCATTGAAATAGAAAAAAATGTTATTACTGAAGCTGGTATTAACTTTAATTTGTCCTCCCCTAAACAAGTAGGTGAGGTATTATTTCAAAAACTACAAATTGATAATGGTGGTAAAAAAACCAAAACTGGGCAATTAGCCACTGGTGAGGAAGTTCTTATAAAATTAGCCAAGCACTATCCAATTGTGCAAAATATTTTAGACTACCGCGAGCTGTCCAAGTTGCTCTCTACCTATATTTTAGCATTGCCAGAAATGATAAATCCAAAAACTCAAAGAGTGCATACCAGTTATAGTCAAACTGTTGCAGTTACTGGCAGGCTTAGTAGCAACTATCCTAATCTACAAAATATTCCTATCAGAACTACAAAGGGTCAGGGTGTTAGAAAAGCCTTTATTCCGCAAGACGATGGTTGGGTTATAGCTAGTGCCGATTATTCGCAAATTGAACTTAGAATTATAGCCGCGATGAGTGGTGATACCAATATGATTGAAGCCTTTAAAAACGACAAAGATATTCATATAGCAACAGCGGCAAAAGTTTTTGGTATTCCAGAATCAGCAGTTACCAAAGAACAACGCTATCAAGCTAAAAGCGTAAATTTTGGTTTAATATATGGACAAGGTGCGTTTGGTTTATCTGAAAATTTAAAAATATCCAATAAAGAAGCCAAGTCTATTATCGAAAGTTATCATATACAATTTTCGGGCATTAACCGCTTTAAACAAAACAATATTGAATTTGCTCGAAAACACGGTTTTGTTGAAACTTTAGTTGGTAGAAAACGGTATTTAAGTGATATTAATAGCCAGAATTTTACGATTCGCAGTTTTGCAGAGCGGAATGCAATAAATTCGCCAATTCAGGGCACTGCGGCGGATATGATTAAAATGGCAATGATTAAAATTCAAGCCTCATTAAAACAAGCAGGATTACAAACCAAAATGTTATTACAAGTGCACGATGAGTTAGTTTTTGAAATACCCAAAACAGAGCTTACAAAAGCGAAACACGTGATTTTAGAAGATATGCAAAACGCTATGGTTTTACCAAACCAGGTGCCAGTAAAAGCTGAATTTGGATATGGAGCTAATTGGCTAGAAGCGCACTAATCAATAAGAGTGCGTAAAGAAATGTTCTTGTTTGTCTTGCACTTAATTTTGGTTTGTTTGAAACACTTTTGTATTTTATTTTACCACCTTTAAAATAGGTTTTTGTTAAGTAGTTTAGTATAAGTTTATCCTCTATATCAAACAAATTGTTCCATGCCTTCGCAAGAACAAATTAAATTTCGGTCGCCTTGAGCTTGGTTTAACCTACCTACAGAGGGCCAAAATTTAGAATGTCGTGTACTTGGTAAAGGAAAAACCGCCGTTTCTCTTGAATAGGGATAATTCCAATCGTTGGCAGTGGCAACAGTTTGGGTATGCGGGGCATTTTTTAATGGATTATTGTGTTTATCCCAAACACCATTTTCAATTTGTTTTATTTCGTCATGTATCGACAATAATGCCTCGCAAAACCGATCTAATTCTGCTTTATCCTCGCTTTCAGTGGGTTCAATCATCAAAGTACCAGGTACGGGAAAACTAAGCGTTGGAGCATGAAACCCGTAATCCATCAATCTTTTAGCAACATCTTCTGCCTCAATGCCAGCCGTTTTTTTGAAAGGACGTAAATCTACAATAAATTCATGAGCACAATAGCCTTTTGAGTTGGTATATAATATAAAATATTTAGCACTAAGTTTTTGACGCATATAATTTGCATTTAAAATAGCAATTTTTGAACATTGGGTTAAACCATGTTGTCCTAACATTGTAATGTATAAATAGCTAATTATTAAAATACTTGCCGAACTATACGGTGCTGCCGATACGGCGTTGGTATCGTTTCCAAAAAAACAATGTTGAGGTAAAAAAGGCGCTAATATTTTACGAACACAAATAGGTCCCATCCCTGGTCCACCACCACCATGTGGTATAGCAAAGGTTTTGTGTAAGTTTAAATGGCAGAGATCGGCACCTATAAAAGCCGGTGATGTTAAGCCTACTTGAGCATTCATATTAGCACCATCTAAATAAACCAACCCTTTATGTTTATGAACCAGGTCGCAAATTTCTTTTATTTCTTCATCAAATACACCGTAGGTTGAGGGATACGTTATCATACAACCTAACAAGCTGTTACTATGAGTGTCCAATTGTAATTTTAAATCGTCTAAATCGATATGACCATTATTAAGGCATTGCACAGGTACTACTTTTAATCCAGCCATGATAGCACTTGCCGGATTGGTACCATGCGCACTCATAGGAATTAAAATAATATTCCGGAAGGATTGTTGTATAGATTGCATGTAATTTTTCATGGTTAATAAACCAGCGTATTCGCCTTGAGCCCCACTATTCGGTTGCAAACTACAAGCATCAAAGCCTGTAATTTTACATAAAAAATATTCAAGTTCTTCAATAATGTTTTGATAACCCATAGTTTGCACTTTAGGTGCGTTTGGATGAATTTTACTAAATGCATCCCACGACAAGGGTATCATTTCGGTAGTTGCGTTTAATTTCATAGTACAACTTCCTAAACTAATCATGGCATGTACTAACGATAAATCTTTATTTTCTAATTGCTTCATAAAGCGTAATAATTTGGTTTCGGAACGGTATGAATTAAATACGCTTGCTTTTAGTTTTTGATGTATAGATATGGTGTTACTTCCTAATAAATGGGAGGATATATAAATTTTGGATTCTATTTCTTGAGTAACTTTAAAAGACGGGATCCGCCATGCACTTAAAACTTCGGCTAACTTGTATAAATCAGACATTGTAGTGGCTTCATCTACACTAATCGAGACTGTTTTAGAGTTATGAAACATGACATTTAACTGATGTTTTAAACAGATTGTTTGTAATCTTTCTAAATCGTCTTTATCACGGCAGTTAAACGTTATGGTATCAAAAAAATTGTCCTTGTAAAAACTATCTATTTTTAAACGTTGCAATAATTTTAAAACCCAACCTGCTTTAAAATGAATGTCTTCTGCAATTTTAAGTAAGCCGTCGGGTCCATGGTAAACGGCATACATGGCTGCCATATTAGCTAACAAAGCCTGCGCTGTACAAATATTAGATGTGGCTTTATCGCGTCTTATATGTTGTTCGCGCGTTTGTAGTGCCATTCTTAAAGCTGGATTACCTTGAGCATCGATACTAACACCTATAATGCGGCCTGGTAACATACGTTTAAATGGTTCTGTAACAGCAAAATATGCCGCATGAGGTCCACCAAAACCAATGGGAACACCCAAGCGTTGAGTAGAACCGCACGCAATATCGGCACCAAGTTCTTGCGGTGATTTTAGTAGCACCAAACTTAAAATATCACAAGCCATTATTACCAAAATGCCTTTTTCTTTGGCTACTTTTATAAAAGAAGACCAATCGTTACAATACCCATATTTATTAGGGTATTGTATAATAACAGCCGCTAAATCTGGCTCTAATAAAGATTCATGTAAATCTTCAACTAATACATGAATTTCTAAAGCTTTTGCCCGAGTTTTTACAACGCTAATAGATTGCTCAAAAAGTGTTGAATCCACTAAAACTTTTTTTCTTGGTGTAGCATTTTGTTCAAAATAATTGACCGCTAATATCATACCTTCAGCAATAGCAGTGGCTTCGTCTAACAACGATGCATTGGCTATTGGTAAACCTGTTAAACCAATAACCATGGTTTGAAAATTAAGCAAAGAGGTTAACCGCCCTTGCGAAATTTCAGCTTGATAAGGCGTATATTGTGTGTACCATCCTGGATTTTCAAAAATGTTTCTTAAAATAACACTTGGTGTTAACGTGCCATAATATCCTTGTCCAATAAAATTAGTTGCTAAGCTATTTTTTTCTGCTATTTTTTTTATAGCATCTAAAGCGGCGGCTTCTGAAAGGGGTTCTGGAAAATTCCAAGTGGCATTTTCTAAAATACTTTGTGGTAAAGCAAAATCTATTAACGCGTTCAAAGATTTTAAACCTAAAGTTGTTAACATATCTTGTTCTTCTGCGGCGCTTATCCCAATGTGCCTTTTTACAAATGATGTCATAATTTAATATTTTTGCAAAATTAAAGAATTTTATAGATTTTAATAATCTTTTTGAATAAATAATTAATTAAAGGGGACTTCTAAAAATATAAATATTTGATTATCAATATAAAAAAATATTTTATTAACAAATTATTTCGCATCTTTGCGAAACCACATAAAAGTATGCTTTATGTCAAGTAATCATTATAAAAAAACTGAAAATGTAGGAGTGTTTGATTCTGAATTTAATAAACAAAACTTATAATATATTTAGGTATGAACAAATTGTAAGACTAAAAATGGTATAAAACACTAAAATTAAAAAAAAACAAATAAACAAATAAACAAATAAAATAGTATTTATATTAATGAATATCAAACATTTAACATTTTTACTACTTTTCTAAAAAAACATTTTTTAAATGCTAAAAAAAACATGCAATTTTATTAAATTATTTAAAATTAATTTTGTAGTTTTGCAAAGAACCCTACAAAATTTATAACCCACTTAATAAATTAAACAAAAAAACATGAGAAATACTTTAACATTAATTTTATTACTTATTTTACTTAATAATATAAGTATCAGTCAATTGAAAAGTTATAAAAAATACTTTTTAAAAATCATATAAATTTAAACTTACCAGTATAATAGTGTGTTATGAAAATAAAAATAGGTATTTTACTACTTATTTTTGCTATAGTTAAAATAAGTAATGCTCAACTTATAAAAAATACATGGGTCTTGGGTGGCAACCTAAATGCTAATTATGGATTTGGCACACCAATGTATGATATATTTGATCATACAAGAGTCTTTTTAACGCCAAGCGTAGGATATTTTGTATTAGACAAATTTGTCATCGGTTCAAGTTTTAACATACTATACACAAATCTTTATTTATATAAAAATTATGGAAGCAGTGAACTATTTGGAGGAGGTTCTACAGAATTTTATACTATAAATCCATATATTAGGTACTATTTATTAAATGTGGACAAAACACTTAATTTTTTATTGGAGTTTTCTTATAAATATGGACATTCCAAAGAAACATTCATTGATGTTAGTATGAATCAATACAATTTCTCTACAGGTTTTGAATATTTTTTTAACAGTACAATCGGGCTTGAATTTATTATTAATTATGCCTATTCGAAAAGAAAGATTTTGACTGAAGATAAAAGTTTTACTACTATTTTATCAAGTACTTTAGAATCAGAAAAGCGGAATGATCTCAATTTTAATATTGGATTTAAAATACATTTAATAAAGAATTAAAGCCTATTTGTAAATGATTAAATATATTTTTACATTTATTTTGTTTTTATTAATCCATAAAAGTTCGGCTCAATTAGATAAAAAAACTTGGTTAATAGGTGGCGATTTTAACATGAATTACAGTCAATCGAGTGGTTTAATTGACGATAATTTTGCCGATAAAAATATTGGACGATATAATGACAAAACATTTAATATTAGTCTTAAACCCAAAGTTGGTTATTTTATATTAGATAAACTTGCAATTGGTCTAAATTTTGGCGTAGGGTATATAAATTATAGTAATCAAATTGATACCTTTTTAGGATATAATTCAGGAATTAGTAACCATTTTAGATTTAAGTCTTATTATCAAAAAGAAAAAAGTGTTTATTATTTTGTTGGGGCTTTTATGAGGTATTATCTATTAAATATCGACAAAAAATTTAATATCCCAATTGAAATCGGCTATGATTATCTCAAAACAACTTCAACGTTTTACTATTTGGGTTATAGGGAGAGTTTGAGAAAAACATACGAAACGCAATATGTTTTTCCCGTTGACAATTCACATCAAATTAAAATTGAAAGTGGTATAGAATTTTTTTTAAATAAAGTTGTAGGTATTCAAGCACTCATAGGCTATAGGTTAAATTTTGTTCAGAAATCAACAGATCCGAGCGATCTTTATTTCCATACAGCCCCTAATAACATCTATTTTAACCTAGGTCTTCAAATTCATCTTAATAAGTATTATTAATTTAAAAAAGCATAGAAAGTGTGATTTAATTTTGTAAGTTTATACAGGGAACATTTATTTAGTTATGTGTATTTTGAATATTTTTTTAATAATTTTGAAAATTTTGCTAAAGCGTTTTCGAAACTTATGACAAAAAACAAAAACTCGTCTCTAATTATAGTACAACAAGAGTTTGAATTTTTAAAAAAGGGGGCGATTCTTTTTTCAAAATTGCAAAAATTAGTATTGAAAATTCAAAAAAAATGGAAGTTTTTGATTTTTATCGGATAACCGTATTTTAAAATACGGTTATTCAAATCTACAATTAATGAAGTCTTTGTTACTATTGTTAGTTTTCTAGGTATTTTAAATTTATTAGGTATAATACTCTGTAATTTAGCTTAAAATGCCAGTTGTATATTTTTAAAACAAACTTATTACGATAAATAAAAACGCCATTTTGTCATAAAAAAAATAAATATCATAAAAAATCATACAGATAAAAGAAAAAATATTGATAGAATAAATTTGCCTAGTTGAAAATAGTTTGGCGGGAAGTTCAATTAACCTGACATAGATAAAACAAACTTGAAATAACTAAATTAAAATTTATTGTTGTAAAGTATATGTTCGTTTATATGTTAGTGGATATCCTACTTCATTGGACGTATATTGTGTTTTAAATGTATTACAATTAAAATCGAATACTTCAGTATTATAATTGCTAAAAACAATATAATTTTTACTATTTTCTGATAAAGTAGCCCAAGTACCTATTACAATTCCAGCCTGACAGGCTTTAGTAAAAAAAACATACGTTCCATCTGATTTAAATGTAATATATGTAGCATAAGGGCACACAATATAACTTAACAACCTATTATCTATATTAATACCACTTGAATCAATAGAAAATGTTATTTTATACGTTTTATTATCTAAGGTTGATGTTTCAAACGCACAAGTAGCCTCTTTTTTACAAGACGAATAAACAATACTCATAACAACAGTTACAATGGTAATTAAAATTAATTTTTTTATATTATTATTTTTTGAAAACATATTTGAATTTAAGTATAGTTTTAGGGTTCTTGCAAAACTACAAAATTAATTTTAAATAATTTAATAAAATCGCATATTTTTTTTGCATTTTTAAAATGTATTGTTTTAGAAAAGTTCTAAAAAATGTTAAATATATGATATTCAATAATATAAATACTATTTTATTTGTTTATTTTATTATTACTTTGTAAAAATTATTTATTATGGAAACAAAACAATTAACTTTTGCCGATTTAAAGGGTTCTGGTAGTTTTTAAATTTCAAAAATAATAAAAATCAATTTTTAGAACCCACCTTAACATGAAGAATAAATTTTAAGAGTGAAATGTATTAGAATTGATATTATTTCAGTACTTTTGCTTTTTAAAAGATTTATGGTTGATTTTAATCAAATTTATAGCGACAAATATACTAAGATTGTAAAAGATAAAAAAAATCATGCCAAGATTTTTAAAATCTTACCTGAAATTCATGCTGATGTAGCACAACAAGTGAATTGTTTAAGTTGTGGTGCATGCTGTAAACAGTATTCTCCACGTTTTAAAACAACCGATATAAAACGTATTAGTAAATCGTTAAAATTAAAAGAAAGCACATTTATTGAACGCTATTTAATCTTAGATAATGAAGGGGATTATGTGGTGAAACAAACACCCTGTCCATTTCTTGACGCTCAAAACTATTGCATGATTTACGAAGTACGTCCTTCAGATTGTGCCCGTTTTCCTTATACCGATGAAGATGTATTTATAAAAAAAACCAAAATTTCACAAAAAAACATAAGTTTTTGTTTGATAGCTCAAGGCGTTGTTAATAAATTGTATGATAAATTAATATAAACATTAAATATAGTATTATGATTAAATCTATTAGAGATTCTTATAATCGAAATTTTAGCTTGGAGGCATATCAGGCTTATAACCAAAAGATTAATTCGTTATTTCCTGGGTCGTTAGAATTTAAAATTTGTGAAACACCTCTATTTATGCCCAAGGAGTTTTGGCAAAAAATAGAGCAGGGGTCGTCTGAAATTATTGATTTTATTTTAGACCCGAATTTTAAAAAATGCACTGCTGGCGCATTGCCTAAAAATCTTAATATCGACCAAGAAGGCGACCACCCAGAATGTTTGGTGCTCGATTTTGGGGTGTGCGAATCTAAATCTGGCGAACTGATACCACAACTCATTGAAATGCAAGGATTTCCATCGCTTTTTGCGTTTCAAATATTTCAAGATTCATCGTTTAAAAAATTTTTTAATATTCCAGAAAATTTTGAAACGTATAGAAATAATTTAAACAAAGAATCCTATTCGTCAATCTTAAATAACATCATCTTAGGAGATTGTAAACCAGAAAACGTAATATTGTTAGAAATTTTTCCAGAAAAGCAAAAAACCAGAGTTGATTTTGCGGCTACAAAAACTGTTGTTGGTATAGAAACCGTATGCTTAACTAAAATTTTAATTGAAAACAACACCTTGTATTACATGAAAGATAATGAAAAAATTCATATTAAAAGGATATACAATCGTGTTATTTTTGATGAAGTTGAACAACAAAGCCAAGAGATTCAAGCCAATGCCCAAGAGATTTTTAATAAAGCTGATGTAAAGTTTGTACCGCATCCAGCCTGGTTTTATAGGATTAGTAAATATACCTTGCCTTTTATTAAAAGCACTTTTGTTCCAGAAACCCTATTTTTGAAAGATCTTAAAGATTTTCCAAAGAATTTAGAAGACTATGTTTTAAAACCTTTGTTCTCGTTTGCAGGCCAAGGCGTTGTAATTCACGTTAAAAAAGAAGATTTAGAAAACATTGAAAACAAGGAAAATTGGATTTTGCAAAAAAAATGTGTTTATAAACCCATTATTGAAACACCCGATGTTCCGGCTAAAGTTGAAATCAGGTTGTTTTTATTTTGGCCTCAAGGTATGAAACGTCCTTTTATTGCTAATAATTTATGTAGGTTAAGTAAAGGCGACATGATTGGGGTAAGATATAATAAAGATAAAAGCTGGGTTGGCAGTAGTTGTTGTTATTTTGAAAAATGAGGGGTTACTTCCGAAGTTGATAGAAACGATTCGGAGTTTGATTGAGGTATTGGAAATCGTCCAGCCCCAACAAAACGTGCCGCATAATAGCCATCTCTTAAATCGGAAATGGTTACGCCATAGCTACTAGAACAATGAACAAACTTATTATTTGTTAAATAAATACCAACGTGTGAAATACTTTTAGAAGTTGTTTTAAAAAAAACTAAGTCGCCCTCTTTAAGTTCAGAAGACTTTAGTTTTACACACTCTTGAAAAACATGTAACGAACTGCCACTTGTATTTATATGATACAAAGTCTTAAACATCGCATGTACTAATCCCGAGCAATCAATACCATTTTTATCTTTCCCTCCATATTTATGGTCTATACCCATCCATTCGTCAACAAATCCTAATAGATTAGAATTTATTTCAAAAATATAAGGATCTCCAATAATATTTAAATATTTATTTGTGAGCTTTGTTTGTAAAAACGGATTTCCTTGAAAAAATAAATGTGACTCCTGATTTTTTTCAGAGATGTTTTGTGAATCTTTAGATTGCGTTTGAGCCGAATGTTCGTTACTTTTAATAGAATCAGATGCATTGTTTTTAAAATAGAAACTTGATTTTAAGGTGTCTTTAGTAGCAAATTTGACACTTTGAACCGCTTCTTTTTTTTCGATAGAATTGGCATTGTTTTCTGTGAAATTGTTTTTGGAGCCCATATTTTGAATCACTTTACAAGAAAAACTAAAAAAAGCCCCGATAACAATTACAATCCACTGGCTTAGCAATCGTGAAAAACGAAATTTTATGAATGGCGTCAATTTTAACAATATTTTAATTTAACTTTAAAACGCAAAATTACATAATTTATTGTTAAAAAATAGCAAAAAATTATATTTGTATTCCTTTTGAGCTCATTTTTAATTAAACGTACACTTTTATAATAATATTCGAAAAATTTATAATATATTTGTACAAAATTTACTATCAATTTTAAAAATGATTTTTTAAATAAAATACCCTTATGAAAATTAATGCAATTCAATTGAAACTTTTGAGTAGATTTATATTTTTGTTTTTATTGCCACAGATAGGGAGTACGCAACAGGTATTAAATTTAAATAAATGCTTAATGATGGCGAAGCGTCAAAATTTGTCCTTGAAAACCAAAAGTTTTGAAATACAAAAATCTGAAGCTGATATTATCACTGCAACGTTACGTCCCAATTTAGCTTTAAACAGTCAAACTTTAATTACAGCCAATAAATATGTGGCGGCGCCTAGTGCAATACTTCCAAATCCTACCAATAATCAACTTTGGTGGCAAATTACCAAGCCTTTGCAACCTTTACACGTCCGAAAGTATAGTCAGCAAGTTGCTAAAGAGCGGGTTCAATTAGAAAAACATAATTATGCCGAAGAAGAGCGACATTTATTATTTACGGTTGCCAATCAATATTTAGACGTGTGGGCAAGTTGGAATAAAATTAAATTTTTAGAACAAGCTAAAATTAATATGGATAGTTTTAGAGCTATTAACCAACTCCGTTACAACAAACAAATCATTTCTGAAATAGAACTGAAAAGAGCTATTTTATTAAATAATAGCTATACTGTGGAGTTAAATAAACTAAAACAAAAATATGTACGCGAGAAGCATACATTAGCCTACTTATTGAATTCAAGTTCCGATTTTACCATAGATTCAAATTCAATTGAAACTTTAAATGTTCCCGATAATTTTGACTCTTTATTACACATAGCTTTTGAAAATAGGTCCGATTTGCACTATGCTAAAGCTTCAGTGGAGGTTTCTCAAAAAAATATATTACTTCAGCGGGCTTCTAATAATTTTCAACCCGAAATTGGTTTCATATACAATCCTCAAAACAATGTACCTTATTTAGGTTCTTATATAACCATTCCGATTCCTATTTTTTCAAGAAATCAGGGTGAGATAAAAAAGTCGCAATTTGTAGCCAAGCAGGCAAAACAAAATTTAGAAGACCTTACAAATTTAGTTAAAATTGAATTATTTAATGAATATAATAATTATTTTAATCTTAAAAATCAGTCGCTTAAATATCAAGAGCTTATAAAAAATTCTAACGAAATTCTTGCAACCATAAAATATGCATATTTACAAGGTGCAACAACCATTATTGATTTTTTGGAAGCCCAGCGCACTTGGTTAGAACTCCAAGAAAATTATTTTGACTATTTAACAGAAACCAGGTCTGTTTATATTCGGTTATTATATGTATCTGGAATTATCAACAAAAATTATTTAACGTATGAATAGACTTATGTATTTTACTTGTTTACTTATTATGGCATGTCAGTCTAAACAAGAACACGTTTTGCACCAAAAAGTAAATACGCCTTTAATTTTGGATGACGGTAATAAAATAGTTTTTCAGGATTCGTTAAGTATAGATTTTTTTTCTACTGCGGAAGTTTCAAGGAATATTTTAAAAATTGAACTCACGGCACCATCAAATATTACAGCGCTTGTATTAAATAAAGAAGCGAATAATTCAAATAATATTATTTTATTCGATAATCCCGATTTAGCAAGTAATTATACGGCAATTCTTCAACATAATGCTACTATAAAGCTTTTGCAAGACGTTAATATTAAAAACAAACAATTAGAAGTGGATCGGGTTAAAGATTTGGAACAACATGGTGCTGAATCTGGGAGAGATTTATTGATTGCCGAAACCGGTTTATCCTTAGAAAAAACAAATTTATCTATTGAAAAAGCGGCAACTATTGAACATATTACTAAATTAGAAGCCAATGGTTTCGACCCTCAAGAGTTACAAAATGCTGATCCTGGTACGGCTTTTATTATTTGTGAAGTACCAGAAAATCAAATTTATTATTTAAAAACGCAAAATAGTTGTCGCATTGAATTTACGGCTTATCCTAACAAATATTTTTATGGTAAAATAAATGCCATTACAGACCTTTTAGATGAAACAACGCGTAAAGTAAAATTAAGAATTACCATTCCCAATGCACAACATTTATTAAAAGCTGGGATGTTTGGTTTAGTTCACTTTGGTGTAAGTCAGGGTGAACAATTAAATATTCCTAAAAACGCTTTAGTAACCATACAGGGTAATAATTATGTATTTGTAAAAACGGCTTCAAACGAATTTGAAAGAAGAGCGGTACAAATTGGCGATGAAGTTAATGATAATATCATTATTTTTAGTGGTCTGATTATTGGCGAAAAGGTAGCTGTTAATGGTGTGATGCAATTAAAAGGACTTTCTTTTGGATATTAATTTTAGGCTATGACAGACAAACTAATACAATTCAGTTTAAAAAACAGATGGACAATTGTTATCATTAGCTTAGCCTTATTAGGTATTGGGTTTTGGTGTTTTAAACAATTAAAAATTGAAGCATACCCAGACATCGCTGATACCAATGTGGTTATCGTTTGTGAATATCCTGGCAAAGCAACCGAAGAGGTTGAACAACAAATAACAATTCCTTTAGAATTGGCTTTGCAGTCAACACCAAAAGTTATCGACCGCAGAAGCCGAACCATTTATGGTCTAGCTGTTATTCAGCTGTCATTTGAAGATGGCGTTGATGATTATTTTGCTCGACAAAGGGTTTTAGAAAATATTGCCAATGCATCCTTACCCGATGGTGTTACACCGCAGTTAGCACCCCTTTCAACAGCGATAGGCGAAATATTTAGATATGTGGTTGAAGCACCTGTTAATTATAGTCAAATACAACTCCGCGACTTACAAGACTGGGTTATTAAGCCTGCCATTTTACAAGTGCCTGGTATAGCCGATGTTACTACATTTGGTGGACCTTTAAAACAATTTCATATCTTGATGTCTCCAGAAAGCTTAAGAAAATTTAATATTGATATTGATGATGTTATTGAAGCCATAGAAACCAATAATCAAAATACAGGTGGAAATATTGTAGCACGAGGCGAACAAGGTTTTGCCATAAGAGGATTAGGTGCCATAAAAAATGAAAATGATATCAATCATATTGTTTTAAAAACTTATAATCAATCGCCAATATTTATAAAAGATATTGGTTCGGTAGAAATTACGCCTCCACAACCCAGCGGTGTTTTGGGTTACACTATTAACGCCGATAGTACTCATATTAATTCGGGGGTTGAAGGCATTGTTTTATTAAGACGCTATGAAAATCCGGGCGATGTTTTAAAATTATTAAAAGAGAAGTTACAAGAATTACAGGAAAACGAATTGCCGCCAGGCGTAATTTTACGCCCACTATACGATAGAAGTTTTTTAATTAATCATTCATTACAAACCGTTTCAGAAACACTTTTTCAGGGTATTTCCATCGTGATCATTTTACTTATATTTTTCTTAGGAAGTTTACGAAGTGCTTTAGTTGTAGCCATTTGCATTCCTTTTTCGCTTTTATTCGCCTTTATATTAATGAAATTAAAAGGCGTGCCTGCTAATTTACTATCTTTAGGCGCTATCGATTTTGGCATCATTGTTGACGGTGCATGTATTATGGTAGAACATTTAATTCGTAAATATCAAAATGCCACAATGGATGAACGTAAACGAGGCATCATCCCTATAAGTATTCAAGCAGCTCAAGAAGTTAGTAGAGAAATATTGTTTTCTATTTCAATTATTATTTTAGCCTATTTACCAATTTTGTTAATGTCTCGGATTGAAGGAAAATTATTTTCACCGATGGCTTTAACTTTAGCTTTTGCAGTCATAGGTTCATTGTTAGCGGCGTTGATATTAATTCCTGTTCTTATCAGCTTTGCATTTCAAAAGAAGTTTAACAATGCAAGCCTTGTTATTAAAAATTCAGAAAATATTATCTTAAAAAAAATAAGTTCGGCTTATACGATCGTTTTGAAAAAAATTATGAAACATTATAAAATTTCAGTAATTACTGGATTTGTAATATTATTAATAGGGTTAGCCATGGGTACAAAATTAGGGAGCGAGTTTTTACCAAATTTAGATGAAGGTTCTTTGTTTTTAAGAGCCAATTTCCCATCTGGTATTACACTTCAAGAGAATGCAAGTTACGCACCCAAAATTCGCGAAACCATTGCCCAGCATGCACCCGTAGCCTTTGTAATTTCACAAAGTGGCAGAAATGATGATGGCACGGATCCTTTTCCGGCAAATCGAAACGAAATTTTAATTGGCTTGAAAGACTATAGTTTATGGACTGATACACTTTCTAAAAAAGCCTTAGCCAGAAAAATTCAAAACGAATTAAACGCCCGTTTCCCTTCGGTTGCTTTTTCGTTGGGGCAACCCATTATCGACCAAGTGATGGAAATTGTTACAGGTAGCGCTGCCGATTTAGCCATTCAAATTATTGGTAACGATTTAAAGGTTTTGCGTCTTCAAGCTGATAGCATTCAACATATTGTAAAATCAATAACCGGCGCCGAAAATACCAATATCGAACAAGAGGGTACCCAAGAACAATTAGCCATATCTATTAACCGTGAAAATGCCGCCCGATATGGCATCAATATTGCTACAATCAATGCTTTTATTGAAGCCGCAATTGGTGGTAAAACAATTTCTACGCTTTATGATGAAAATAAACGTTACGATATTGTCATCCGTTTTTTACCACAATTCAGAAATTCGATTGATGTTATTAAAAATTTACAAATACGTTCGGCTAATGGTGCTTTGATACCACTCAATCAATTAGCTCAAATTAATTTTGTGGCAGGTCAAACCAATATATATCGCTACAATAGCAAAAGAATGATTACAGTCCGAACGAATATTGTGCATCGAGACCAAGGTGGTTTTGTAAAAGAATTACAATCAAAAATAAACAAAACGATAGAACTGCCCAAAGGATACAGAGTTGAGTATGGTGGTCAATATCAAAACTTAGAAAGAGCCTCTAAAAAATTAACCTTTACTATTCCGCTGACAATTTTAGTAGTATTTTTATTTTTGTATTGGTTATATGGGCAATTATCTTCGGTATTAATAACCATGAGTTGTATTGTTTTTGCGGTTGTAGGTGGTATCAGTGCATTATTATTGCGGGGTTATTATTTTAATGTATCGGCTGGGGTTGGTTTTGTAAGTATTTTTGGTATTTCGGTAATGGCGGGTGTTATTTTGGTTTCAGCTTTTAATAG
>JASGCT010000030.1 GCA_030053915.1 Alphaproteobacteria bacterium | reverse complement strand
GTTAAACAGAACTTGTCTCAAAAAATATGGGATGAAATTCAAAGCCAATTAAAAACAAAAAATGAGGAATTATTACAATTTATTAAACAAAAAACCTAAAATAAAAACAGGTGAAAATGTATTTTATTTTAAAACAATCTAAAAAATATTACAAAAATACTCTGGTGAGGTTTTTCAATGTACCCTATAGCAATAATTTTGTATTAAAATCAAAAGATATATCATTTTTTAAAATTAAACTTTAAAAACTAGTTGATAGCAGTTCTGATAAAAAACAAAATTGTGCTTTGATACTTTTATTCTGTTTAAATTAAAAACAAAAAAAATGTTGTACCTATTCCTTGCGACTACATTTTATGGATTGCTATGGAATTTAGATTTTTTTAAATATTTTCATTAAATTTGTAATTTATTTTTTATATTTGCACAAATTATTTTATATGTCAATTTTAGTAAATAAAAATTCACGGGTGTTAGTTCAAGGTTTTACAGGTGCCGAAGGGAGTTCGCACGCAACTCAAATGATTGATTATGGAACAAATGTTGTTGGTGGTGTAACTCCAAATAAAGGCGGTACACAGCATCTCAATTTACCTGTTTTTAATACTGTAAAAGAAGCTAAAATTGCTACGGACGCTAACGTTAGTATCATTTTTGTGCCTCCTATTTTAGCGGCAGATGCCATTCTTGAAGCCACTGATTCTAATATGCCTTTAATTATTTGTATCACCGAAGGAATTCCAGTAAGAGATATGGTTACTGTTAAAGCAGCCCTAAAGAATTCTAATTCAATTCTTATAGGACCCAATTGCCCAGGTATCATTACACCCGATGAAGCCAAAGTTGGGATTATGCCCGGTTTTATTTTTAAGAAAGGGAAAATAGGCTTAATATCAAAAAGTGGCACCCTAACTTATGAAGCTGCCGACCAAATTGCTAAAGCCGGATTAGGTATTTCTACAGCAATAGGTATTGGTGGCGACCCAATTATTGGAACATCTACTAAACAAGCCATTGAATTATTTATGAATGACCCAGATACTGAAGCCATTGTAATGATTGGAGAAATAGGTGGCAGTATGGAAGCTGAAGCCGCTAGATGGATTAAAGCAAACGGGAATAAAAAACCTGTTATTGGTTTTATTGCTGGACAAACAGCACCTCCAGGTAGGCGCATGGGACATGCCGGTGCTATCGTGGGTGGTGCCGAAGATACCGCTGAAGCTAAAATGGAAATCATGACGCAATGTGGTATCCATGTAGTTAAAAGTCCAGCTGAAATAGGTAAAACTGTTAAAAAAATACTCGGTTAATGAGCCTAAACAATAGGTTAATATTTAAATTAATTTGTAATATTATTGTTGTATTAAGTTCAAAAACATACGTTTTAAGCCAAGATTCTCTACAACTTGTACCTCCACAAATTAAAACGCTTGCAAAGGGTGCGTCTCAAAAAATAAAAATCTGCCTGAAACATCAATGTCTAATAGAAAACGTGGGATTTTTTACTTTAAAACTTGTTAACCCACAAACTTTAAAAGAAGTAGATGGCTGGTTTATGAATGTGTTTCCAGTGCAATATTTTACAACCATTAAAAATCAAACTGTTTGCCAAGATTTTACTTTTAATATTCCCCCACTATTTCAACCTAATCATTTGGATGCCTATATTTATTGCACATTACCCACTCGAACCGACTCTGTAAAATTAACGTTCCCTTTAAAATAATAATTTTGCAAGTTAAGATTTAAATAAAAAAGTAAAAGGAGCAAAAATAAACAAGCAAAAAAAGTGATTTTCAAGATGTAACTTGATTTATGAAAATTGATATAAAAAACTGTCTTCAAATTCGGTTTCAAATCATTCTTTAAAAATACCCAATAGTAAACTATGGATGAACCAATTGATTATTTAATTATAGGTCAAGGCATTAGCGGCATGATGCTTGCTTTTTATTTATGGGAACAAAAAATTAGTTTTAAAATTTGCGATGCAGATTTGCCATTTTCGGCATCGCCCGTTGCATCTGGAATTATAAACCCTGTTACCGGGAGACGTTTAGTAAAAACATGGATGATTGACGAGATTTTACCCATAACTTTTAATACATACTCAAAATTAAGTAATCTCTTACATAAAAATATTATTTACAAAACCTATCTTGAACAAGATTTTATTGCGTCCACAAATATTGATAACTTAGTACAAAAAAACACGAATCAATTAACCAAATATACGGATTTTAAAAGACTACCTCTTGCTTCGTTTGATGGAAATCATCATATAGAAAATTCGATTCATAATAATTACAAATATGATGATAGTCAATATATTAAATTAAAAATATCCCCCTGCTTTTTAATTGATGTTCCCGAATTATTAGCTTTATGGAAAACTTTTGTTATAAACGAAAATTTACTTATTACTAAAAATTTTCCTGAACATGAAACACCCCTTTATCAACACACGCCGTTCAGTTACGATAGTTATAATTTTAAGAATATAATTTTTTGTAGCGGGTTTTATGGACAACTAAACCCTTTTTTTAATCATCTCCCATTTACTCAAATAAAAGGAGAAGCCGTTATTGCAAATATACAGAATGTTCCTTTTAAGGGAATTTATAAATCTAAATATACAATGTCGGCTTATAAAAATAGTCATTATTATATCGGCACATCGTATCAACGTGATTTTCTAAATGCTGAAACATCAGAAACATTTTTAAAAAATAGTCAAGATTTTATGATTGCAAGACAATTAAATTCTGAAATTATAGAGCAACTAAGTGGTGTACGTTCAGGCACCACCATGCGGCGTCCTTTTATGGGCTGGCACCCTTATTTTAAACATATTGGTATTATGAATGGGATGGGTACTAAAGGGTATTCTTTAGCTCCTTTTTTAGCCCCCAAATTGATACAAAATAAATTAGAGCATACACCCATTTTAAAAGACGTTGATATTCATAATTATTTTACATTTTAACTTTAAGTTTACTAAGTTTAAGTTGTAATTTTTTTTCCAAAATAAGTGCTTTAACTGTTTTTTCAATTAAATTAAATGGTAATGGATTATTTAAAGGAAATTGATAAGTAGCCTTAGAAACGTGATACTTTTGTAATTCGTTTATAAAAGATTCACTTTGGATTGGGGGGATAAATAGGCTTATGTGTTTATTAAATGCTGCGAAATAAATCAGTCTTCCTTTGAAGCCCTTTCCTCCATATTCATAAAAAGGCATACCATAGCTTATGTATTCGTTTGCTTGTGGGGCTGCTTTTTTAATAGTTGCCCTAAGTTTTTTTAAAATGGGCTGGACTTCATTTTTACAATTTGAAATATAGTCATCTATATCTTTAAAAATTATTTTATTTGGGTTCATTATTACCCAATCTTTTTAATAATGTCATACGCCAGTTCAAGAACCTTTAACCCTTCGTATTCAGAAACAATAGGTTGGGTTTTATTAAGAATACTATTGGTAAAATGTTGGAGTTCCTGCAACATAGCATTATCGTCAATAATTTTTGGTTTATCGATAGTAATTAATTTTTCGCCTTCTGGTGTATTTATTTGAATACCCATTAAAAGATTGGCTTGTAAAGGTTTAATATTGATAATATCGCATTCTTTGGTCAATAGATCTACAGCTAAATAATTTTCTGCTTGAAACATCCGCATTTTACGCATTTTTTTTAAGCTGATTCTACTAGCTGTTAAATTGGCAACACAGTTGTTATGAAATTCTAAACGGACATTAGCAATGTCAATCGAATTAGACACGATGGCAACCCCATTGGCACTTATTTGACGAATCGGGGCATGGACTAAATCTAAGATGAGGTCTAAATCGTGAATCATTAAATCTAAAATAACGTTTACATCGGTACCTCGCTGGTTATAAGTTGCTAGGCGATGGACTTCAATAAACTTTGGTTGTGGTTGAAAGGATTTTAGAACTCTATAAGCAGGATTAAATCGTTCAATATGCCCAACTTGACACAGTACGCCGGATTCTTTAATAAATTGTATCAATTGTTTACTTTCTTCTATAGTTGACGTAAATGGTTTTTCAACAAAAATATGCTTGGCGGCTTTAACACTTAATTTGGCTATTTCAAAATGCGTTGGCGTTGGCGTTACAATATCTATTGCATCTACTGCCTTAATCAATTTTTCAAGATTTAGGAATCTTTTTATTTTAAATTTGTTTTCTGTTTCTTTTGCATTATCTTCGAGAGGGTCGTAAAATCCAACCAGGGATACCTGCTTTATTTTTAGCCAATTTTCAATGTGTAACTTTCCAAGGTAGCCTACACCTACGACACCAATTTTAATTGTTTTCATATTCAATAGATTTATAGAAATAGGGTTTATAGTCTGTATTTGATTTAATTTTTTGATGCCAATAATCCCAGCTTACTGCCACACCACGATGGTCTTTAATAGCGCGTCCATAGAGCGCATTAGTAGTATTAAATAATAAATTATCTACACCTAAAATAAAAAGTACATTGACATTTGTTTCGCTTTCAGTACTTGTAGTTGGCTTTGAATCTACTGGTTTTATAAAAACATTATAAAGGTTAAGTTCTAAAAGATTTTTGAGAAAAACACATCGGTCGTAACTAATATTTCGCTCAACAATAGCACATTTAATGCCATTAATATCATCAGTATCATGTAATTTATTGATTGCCATTATGAAAATAATTTAAAGAGATACACATAAAAATCTGTAAAAAAACCACCACATAAAATCACGAAACAACTGATAACCAAAATAAAAGTTTCGTACCTATAAAAAGGCTGGATTATGTTTAATTCGTTGATTGTATGTTGTTTTTGAAAAAATAATTTTATAATATTAAAATAATATATAAGCGCAATAATTAAGTTCAAAAGTATTAAAATCAAGGTTATTTTCCCATAATATTGGGCACCCAAAATTAAATAATATTTACTAAAAAACCCAAAACTGGGTGGCACACCTGCTAAAGATACAAAACCAATAACTAACACCAAACATGAAAACTTATCTGTATATACCAAAGATTTTAAATCGGACCAGGTCTGTATTTGTCTTTCAATTTCAAGTTTATTGATAATATAAAACACGATAAAATTGGTACATAAATAGCTTATCATAAAATACATAAAATTAGTATTTGCAACGGCAGGTGAGGTTAAAATACCAAACAAAACAATTCCTAATTGACTTATCGAAGAATAGGCCAAAAACCGTTTAATTTTTTGAGTTCTCAAAGCAAATACGTTTCCAATTGTAATGCTTGCCAATGCCAAGATAGTTATAATTTGTAACAACATGTGTTTCTCGGCAGTATGCATAATGCCTTCGGTTACTAATTTTATAAAAAATAAAAGATAGGCAATTTTGGGAATGGTATTTAAAGTAAAACTAATGGGTGTAGGGGCACCATCGTAAACATCAATTGCCCAATTATGAAAGGGTGCCAAACCAATTTTAAAGGAAATTCCAGCAATAACAAAAATAAAATTAATGAGATAAAATTTATCATAATGAGGAGGTAAATTAATAAATGCTGCCACCGAAAAATCGGTTTTATACATATACATAATTGATAACCCAAACAAAATAAAACCTGTAGCTAATGCATTTAACCAGAAAAATTTTAAGGCTGACTCAGAAGATTTTAAATTTCTAAAATTAAAACCGCATAATAAAATTAACGGGAATGTTACTAATTCTAAGGCTATATAAAAAATTAAAATATGATTGGCACTTATAATTAAATCAATACCTAACACCGCTGCAAAAAGCAAAATATAAAATTCACAAGGTTTATCTTCGTGGTTTATAAACCATCGAAACGATTGAAAAACAATTAATAATGTTCCAAGCTGCACTATTAATTTTATAAAGTTTGTTTTAGGGCTATCTATAAAAAATGGCGACAAAAGCGTCGGTTTTAAAGGTAAAAAATGTAAAGCTAAACCAGCCATCGCTAAGACACAAACCTGTATATAAAACTGTTTTGAATTAAGTATTTTAGAAAACAGAATAACCAAAACTAAATATACAATAGATATCAATAAAAACAATTCGTATTTATAGATTATTAAATAGTTCATGTTTACAGTTTGTTTAAAAATAATATGACATCTTTTTCCATAAAATTAAAAATTAATTGGGGTGCTAATCCAAGTATAATTAATAAAAAAGACAAAAGACTCCCTGCCAATTTTTCGTACCAATAGGCATCGTGTACCTCATTAAATTTAATAGGTAAGGCTCCAAAAACTGTTTTGTTAAATATTTTAATAATATAAAGTGCTGAAAATATCAGGGTTAAGGCGGCTATAAGTGTAGCCATTTTATAAAAGAAGCTGTTATTATCAGCCAACCATGTGCCAAATAACACTAAAAATTCAGCAACAAAACTACTAAAGCCCGGCATACCCAAAGAACATAAACCACCTAAAATAAACAAAGTAGAAATAAATGGTATGTTTTGTAATAATCCACCCAATCGCTTTAAATTTTTAGTATGCGTTCGGTAATAAATCATACCAATTACAGCAAACATAAGTCCTGACATGAGCCCATGCGAAATAAGTTGATAAAAGCTACCTAACAAACCATAACTATTAAACAAAAACAACCCTAAAGTAATAAGTCCGCAATGGCTAATGCTAGAATATGCGTTTAAAAATTTTAAATCATTTTGTTGTAAAGTTAAAATTGCCCCATAAATAATGGTAATTAATGCCAAAATTATAAAAAAATGTTTATACTCTAGAGCTACATTGGGAAACATAAAATAAACAACTAAAAAACAACCGTAACTACCAAGTTTCATAGATACGCCAGCTAAAAACATCGAGCCTGCTGTAGGTGCTGACCCATGTGCCCCAGGCACCCAAAAATGGAAAGGAAATAGTGCCCCAAAAACAGAAAATCCAAAAAACAATAAAAAAAAGATGATTTTTTGGTTTAAATAAGGCAAGCCAAGCTGCCTAAATTTTGTTATATCTAAAAAATCGGGAATAATTGTTTGGTGTTGTAAACTTAAAAATATAATACCCCCCAAAATTAATACCGAACCCAACATTAAACTAATAAGCAACATCATACTATAAAATTTATTTTTGCCACTTCCCCAAATATAAATAAGCAAAAATTTGGGAACTACTGCTAATTCTAAAAACAAAAATAAAACAAATAAATTAAAATTTGTAAAAAATCCAAAAGCACTCAAATTTAAAATAAAAAATTGCATAAAATACAGCTTTGGTTTATCATCAAACGACCATGAAACCAAAATACTTGAAATAGTAATTATAGACGTTAAACATAACATTAAAAATCCAATAGAGTTAATACCCGTATGAATTGAGATGCCTAAATTTGGAATTAGATTTTTTTGAAATTCATCATATAAAATAGAGTTTAAACCTTGATATTCATAGATTCCATAACTTAAACACAGCAATTGTAGTATTGCAAAAAATAATGCCACATGTTTAACGCCTTGTTTTGATTGTTGAAACAAAATGAACACGATAGCAATTATAGGAATACTTAAAATTGAAATGAGAACCATATTTATATAGGAATTTTATACAAAATTAGTTAATATTTTGCATATTAAACAATATATTTTAAAATAAATGCCCAAATTCCAATTATACATGTAAAAGCGAATATCAAGATAGCTAAAGCATCTTTTTTAAAATTTAAAAGAATACTAAAAATAACAATATTTATAATGAGTGTTAAAGATAAATAACTTCTTAAAAGTATCGCATTTTTAAATATTAAGTTTAGCACATCAAGCATTTTAAAATAACTAAATTTATAAAAGTAAAAAACCAAAAATGAAGCCACAGCCCCAAGGACTATTATTAAAACGGCATATAAAATAGTTTTGGAATTTTTTATGATTTCCATAATGTTGTTAATTTCTTTTTAAGTGGTTCGTTCGTTAAATCGAAGCTCACTGGCACGATACTGGCATAATGGTGTTCAAGGGCATACACATCGGTATCTTTTCGAATATCTTGATTTTTAAAAACCCCACTCATCCAAAAATATTCATGGCCGGCAGGATCTTTTCTTAATAAAAAATCTTCGTCATATTTGGCATTGGCTTGTCTGCAAATTTTAAAGCCTTTTAAAGGAATTTTTGATTTTTTGGGGACATTTACATTCAAACAAATATTTTGATTATTTTTTTGTTTAAGTAGTTTTTGAGCTAACTCAAAAGCAATGGTTTGGGCTTCACTAAAATCGGCATCTAAATCGTAATCAAGTAGGCTGATACCTATACTTGGTATCCGTTCAATTGATGCTTCAATGGCTGCGGACATCGTTCCAGAATAGAGTACATTAATGGCATGATTTGGTCCATGATTGATTCCACTAACGCATAAATCCGGTTTCATTTTCAAAACTTTATCAACGCCCAGTTTTACACAATCTGCCGGTGTACCGCTACATGCAAAAGCCTCCACATTATCCATAAATTGTATTTTTTCTAATCTTAAAGGTATTCCAATAGTTATGGCATGTCCCATCCCACTTTGCGGTTTATTGGGCGCTACTACATATAATTTACCAAGCCCTTTTAAACTCTCGGCTAACGATTTTAAGCCCTTAGCATAAATACTATCATCATTTGTTAATAATATTGTTTTCATAGTTCAAATTTGTTTGCAAAAATAATACTTATTTTTAGAATTTTAAAAAATCGTACTTGTTTTCTATAATTTTAATTTTTTGATGCAAGGTGTTTATAAATTCTTGGTGTTTTTGAGAATTGGCAATGAGGGGTTTATGTTCCAAATTTTTATTTATTTGATGAATTTCATTAATAAGTTCTTGGGTTTCTGGCTTAAATATTTTTTTTATAAAAATATCCCAAATATAGGTAGTTGCTAAATAATTAGGATGCACTAAATCTTCAGCATAAAAACGGTAATCTCTTAAAATATCAATCATCATTTCATAAGCTGGAAAATAAAATACTTGCTTATAGCTATCTTTTATATGATGCACAACAGAAATCAGTTCCGCTTTGCTACGATTATTTTGTATAACACCTTCGCGTAAATGTCGAACAGGACTCACAGTAAAAATTATATGTAATTTGGGGTTAAAATCAAGAAGTTTATCAATTACTTCGCTCATTTTCAATCTCATTATCTCTGAGGTCAAGAGCTTTTTTTCAAACATTGCTTCGGGTAAACGATGGTTGTTTGCAACTGGAAAATCTTCGGCGTTATTTTGCATGTTTTTTTTTAAATAATATACCCAAGCCGATCCTAACGTAATAACAACAAATTGGGCAGATTTTAAAAAATTATGGGCATGTTGAATTGAAGAATTAATATTTAAAAGACATTTTTCAGCATTGACACCGGAAAAACTACTATGATGTTGCCAACTATGCCAAACATCGTCTTGTTGCCATAAATCTTTTTGGGTATATTGAGTATTTAATAGATAATCATTTAAACTTTGGATGATACTTACCGGATTGAAAATAATGCCATGAGGATTACATAAGGTTAAAAATTTATAATAATTTAATTTTTCGGCCATATTTTGAGTAAAACATGAACCAATTAAGAAAAAGGGGGTCTGATGCGTGGCTTGATTGGGAAACTTAAACTCTTCTAAGTTTAAACACCAATTCATAATTGCAGGCGTTGTTTAATAATTTCATATAAAAAAATACCACAAGCTACAGAGACGTTAAATGATTCCACATTATTTTGCATTTGAATTTTTATTTGTTGGTCAACAATTTTAAGTAATGCAACCCCTACCCCTGCATGTTCATCGCCTAAAATTAAACAAAGTGGTATATTCCCTTTCAGCTCAAAAATTGTCTGTTGAGCCCGATGATGTGCAGCAACTAAATGGATGCCATTAAGTTTAAGTTCTTCAGCGGTTTTCAAAATATCGTGGCTTCTAATTAATTGCAGATTTTGTAAATAGCCGGCACTGGTTTCAATAGCATCGTCGTTTAAGGCAGCAGCATTTTTTAAATTTAATATTAAGCCATGAACCCCCAACCCATAAGCCGTTCGGGCAATTGCACCTATATTACGTACATCAGTAACGCCATTAAGCATTAAAAAAAGTGGCGTTTGGGCGTTTTCATAACACAAATCTATTACATTTTGTAAAGATTGAAAACTTAAACTTGTTTTAAGTGCTACAATCCCGTCTTGCACAGGAAGATTTGTTAATGATTTTAATTTTTCGATAGGAACAAATACTAAAGGGAAGCCGTGATTTTTAGAGAGTTCATGAATATTTCTTTTACGAATTGCAGGCATACGTTCCCAAGCAAACACTTTAGAAAATTGTTGCCCTTCTTTTAATTCATCAAAAAATATGTCAAATTTTAGTGTAAGTTTTTTTTGAGATTTAAACATGAATGATAACTATCTTATTTTATACCAAAAGTGGTTTTAATTTTTTGAACGAAATCTAATTTTTCCCAAGTAAATAGTTCTACTTTCTTTTTAATAATTTTACCATCAGGAAGTTTAAATGTTTTTTCAACGATTTGTGGTGTACGTCCCATGTGCCCGTAGGCGGCAGTTTCGCTATAGATAGGATTTCTAAGTTTTAATCGTTTTTCAATAAAATAAGGTCTTAAATCAAAAATACTTTTAACAGCTTCGGCTATTTCATTATCTTTTTTGTCAATCTTAGCCGTGCCATAGGTTACAACATTAATGCTGGTTGGTTCTGCAACGCCAATGGCATAGGATACTTGAACTAAAATTTCATCGGCGACGCCTGCCGCAACTAAATTTTTGGCGATATGACGCATTGCATAAGCGGCTGAACGATCAACTTTTGAAGGGTCTTTACCACTAAATGCACCACCTCCGTGTGCCCCTTTGCCACCATAAGTATCTACTATAATTTTTCTGCCGGTTAAACCAGTATCACCATGTGGACCGCCAATAACAAACTTGCCTGTTGGATTAATAAAATATTTAATATTCTTATTAAAAAAGTGTTTGTATTCTGGGTATTTTTTGGCTACACGTGGAATTAAGATTTCAATAATATCTTTTCTAATTTTTTGAAGCATTTTAGGTTCTGTATCAAATTCGTCGTGCTGTGTTGAAATTACAATGGTATCAATTTTTATAGGTCTATTATTTTGGTCGTAAACAAGGGTAACTTGACTTTTAGCATCTGGACGTAAATAGGTTATTTGTTTATTTTCTCGTCTTAACGCTGCTAATTCAATAAGTAAAGTATGCGATAAATTAAGCGCTAATGGCATATAGTCGGCAGTTTCGTTACAAGCATAACCAAACATCATACCTTGGTCTCCAGCACCTTGGTCTTCTTTTTTAGCACGAACTACACCTTGATTAATATCCGGTGATTGTTCGTGAATACACGACATAATTCCGCAACTTTCTGCATCAAATTGATACTCGGCTTTGGTATAACCTATGCGTTTAATAACGTTACGAACAATGTTTTGTGTATCAAAAAATGCTTTTGATTTTATTTCACCGGCAATAATAACCTGACCCGTGGTAACTAAGGTTTCACAAGCTACTTTAGCATTAGAATCCAGGGCTAGATATTGGTCGATTATAGCATCGGATATTTGATCAGCTATTTTATCGGGATGGCCTTCAGAAACACTTTCAGAGGTAAATAAGTAATTCATAATTTTAAGTTTATTAGATTTGATTTAATTGGTTTTAATATTTGAATAAATGACTCTTAATTTCATTGGATTATTTTTTTTACTTCCACCATTTAAACGAACACTTCCATTAGCTGGAGCATTGGTTATATATTGGGAAGCGGCACTAGTTGCATCGGCACGTTTGGGTTTTATATATATTTTGGTTGTGGTGTTATTATTATATTGATGCGGTAAGCTATAATAAAGTATATCGTTGCCTGGTGCTGACAGTTGAAGATTATAATTTGTATCTTGGCGAGTTACAACACCTTGGAAAAATCGGGTAATATCAAAAGAATAATTTACTAAGTTTGAAAACTGAGGGCTTATAGAATCGTACCTAACAAATCCTGTACGTGAAAATCCGTAAGACTGCGACAGAGTTGTTCCTAAGACAAAATCGTTAGGAATAAAACGTCTGTATTGACTTGCTGAATCTTTAGCATTAATTAAAACAAAAGATGGAGGGGAAAAATATTGATTATAGGTATTAAATGTAGATGGGTCGGGGGCTTGAACTGTTACTAATTCGGCTAAATGAATGGTTTTATTTGGAAAATTTTTAAGTGCTGGTATTTTAATATTTACAAGAGTGCCAGGCGTGCCCTGAATATATACAACCGAGTCGTTTGGAATATTTAAATGATTGGCTACCTCTGACCCTTGATAATTTCGATTAACAAAATTTGCGGCAATATCAGAAATAAAAAATTTTGTATAAGTGGTATCTCTAGCTGAAGTATCATCAGTATCGTTTGTTGAATAATATAAATACAATCCAGATTTAGAAGTAGCACTCATATTTATATTTAATAGAGCATTACCATAGTCGGAGAAAATACAAAATCCAGGGAACAGAAGACGAAAAATTGAATCTGCTTGGTATTCAACAAATGAATCATAAGACTTAAGCAAGGTATTTGCGATACTTTTTTGTATAGGTATTCTTATTTGATTGGTTGTTTTTTCAGTTCTGAAATTAAAAGAGTCTAAAAATTCTGAAATTAAATAATTGGCACGCGTTGACACCAAATCTGATTTCGTTAAGTTATACAATTGTTGATAATTAGACGCGTAATTAGTGGTGGTTTGTAGTCGATTGATACGGTCTATATTAAAAACATTAAAATGAACGGGCTGGGTCATATCGCCGTAAACATCAATTAAATCGAATACTAATACGGCCGAATCTACCACGATACTATCTTTGTTTCCTTTAAAACTAAAAGGATAATAAGGTGCTCTAATTTCAAAGAAAAAGGCAGTTTGCGTTTTCCCAAAAAGTGGATCGTACGAAATATTGCCCAAAACATGCACGTCAGATGAAGCATCATAAATATTAGAATCGGCATAATCAAACACATAAATCCTTGCTGAATCGGTATTAACATTGGTTTCGGTGATTACGTCTAATAAAGTATCAAAGGTATTAATACCATCAACATTATAAATATAATTCAACCCAATATTTGTAGTAGCAATTTTGGTACATTGAATAAATATCATGCATGTAATAAAAAAAAATCCAAACCTAAATTTTAAAATTAATTTTAATTTATTAAGCATGAGTATATTATTTTACGGCAATTTCATTAAATAAATCGATATATGGTACTAAATCTGAATCCCAATTTTCAAATTCAATTATAGGGATATCTGATTTTTTTTTAAGAAAGGCTTTAACTTTAAGGTGCAAGTTATTTGTATGAATGGCAACGGCGTCAGCAAAATGAATCCCACCAAGTTGTAATCCCACATTATCATTTGTTTTAAAATGCGTTATATGGTCTTTTTTTATATATTCGTTAATAAGAATTTTTTTTATAAAATGCTTACCAATTTTTTCAGAAAACACGATGTCGCTAACCGAATAAACAACTTTACTATTGCTAAATACGGGTTCGCGTTTAAAAGCTGTTTTAATATAAAGTGGAATTAAAGAGGTCATCCAGCCATTACAATAAATAATATCGGGCGCCCATGCAAATTTTTTTACAATTTCTAAAGCCCCTTTGCAAAAGAAAATGGTTCTGATATCGTTATCTTCAAACCACACGTCATTTTCGTCACGGTCGATAGTTTTTCTTTTAAAAAAATCTTCATTTTCCAAAAAATAAATTTGAATTCTGGCATTCGGTACAGTAGCCACTTTAATTTGTAAATAATATTCGTCTTCATCAACCGCAATATTTATACCAGACAACCGCACTACTTCGTGAAGTTTATAACGTCTTTCATTTATAATACCAAAACGTGGCATAATACAACGCACCTCACAGTTTGAAATACTAACCTTAGAAACTAACCTACCAATAAATTCAGACATCTCGGAAAGTTCTATAAATGGAGACATTTCGGTTAATATAAACAGAACTCTTTTCTTATTATGCATTGTAAAATTTCACAAAGTTACAATTTTTTATTTACATTAATCTATTTTTGTGAAAAATTAAGAAAAAAATATGTAACTTGCAACGCATATATGACTAAAAAAAATATTTTTTCTTTATTAATATTCCTTGCATTAGGAATTTTTTGTGTTTATCTGGGATTAAGGGGGTTTTTAAATGATGAAGAAGCAATTCGTCAAGGTTTAGACTATTTTTATAATGTAACATGGTATCATTATTTTATTTTGGTTATTATTTTAAGTATGGCTCATATAGCGCGTGCTTTAAGATGGCGTCTTTTATTAAAATCTATGGGGCATCATACCAGTGTTTTTAATGCTTTTGCCGCAATTATGATTGGTTATATGGTTAATTCAGCACTGCCACGTGTTGGCGAAATTGTGCGCTGTAGTGTTTTACAAAAATACAATCAAATTCCCTTCGAAAAATCATTAGGTACCGTTCTTGCCGAACGCGTTATTGATGTTCTATGTTTATTTATAATTATTGTTTTATCATTTTTTTTAGAACCTACTATTATTCAAAATGCTTGGTTCAAAATCCAAGCGCAATCTACCAAACTTAACCCTTCAGAAAACAATACATATTTATTTACTTATTTAACAATTGCAGTCTTAATAATAATAGGTTTTGTTATATTTTATTTTAGACAAAAACTAAAAAATATCATTTTAAAATTGAGACATTTTTTAATAGGTTTAAAAAATGGTTTTTTAAGTGTTTATTATTTAAAAAACAAACTACTATTCTTTTTTTATACGCTTGTTATATGGGTAGGCTACATTTTTAGCTTATATATTGGCTTAATAACTATTCAAAATTTTGTTCCTACTATTAATATGGTATTAGTATGTTTAAGTTTAGCAAGTATTGGTATGATTGTTACACCTGGCGGCATAGGTAGCTTTGGCTTAATGATTCAATTTGTTTTAGAAAATTATAATTGCCCTTCTCCTATTGCTTTTGCTAATGGCAATTTACAATGGGCAGTTCAGCTTCTTTTAGGCATTATTTTGGGGTTAATATGCCTCATTTTAATACCTATCATAAATAAAAATACCATCAAATGAGATATAACCAAGAAGGCATACTAAAAAAAATTATTCCCACGAATGTGCTTTCGGACTATTTGTTGCCTTTTAAAAATCAAGAAAAAACTATTGCTTTTACAAATGGTTGTTTCGACCTGTTACACCCAGGACATATTAACACCTTATTAAAAGCCTCACAACTTGCTGATTTATTGGTAGTTGGATTAAATTCCGACCTCAGTATTCAACGGCTAAAAGGTCCACAACGTCCTATCAATAAAGAATTTGAAAGATCATACCTATTAGCATCATTAGCCATGGTTGATGCCGTTATAATTTTTGACGATGATACCCCAGCCGCTCTTATTAAAGCTATTAAGCCTCATTTTTTAGTTAAAGGTGGCGACTATATAGAAACAAATATTGTAGGTTATGATTTTGTTCGTTCTTATGGTGGTAAAATAATCATTGAGCCTACATTAGAAGGTTATTCAACAACTTCAATTTTAAATAAAATACAAAAATAAATTTATATGGAATTTTTAAAAACACTTCAAGTTCAAGAACAAAACATGGGAACCTCATCCGGCGCCCATTGGTTCAACACCGAAACCTCAATTTTAAGTTCATTCTCGCCCACTGATAATCGTCTCATTGGCAAGGTTTATACCACATCTGAAGCCGATTATCATGCTTTAATTAAAACCGCTCAAGAAGGATTTAAGGTATGGCGCTCGTGGCCTGCTCCTAAACGTGGCGAAGTAGTTAGACATCTTGGAGAAAAATTACGGATTCTTAAAAAACCCCTTGGGCAATTAGTAAGTTATGAAATGGGAAAATCATTAGCCGAAGGCATGGGTGAAGTTCAAGAAATGATTGATATTTGTGATTTTGCAGTTGGTTTATCGCGTCAGCTTTATGGCTTAACTATTCAAAGTGAGCGTCAAGACCATAGAATGTACGAACACTGGCAACCTTTAGGCATCGTAGGCATTATCTCAGCCTTTAATTTTCCGGTGGCTGTATGGAGTTGGAATGCCGCTATAGCTTGGATATGTGGAGACGTATGTATTTGGAAACCTAGCGAAAAAACCCCTCTTTGTGCTGTGGCTGTTCAACACATTGTAGCTGAAATTTTTAAAGAGCACGGCGTGCCAGAAGGCGTGTCTTGTACTATTCAAGGAAATCGTGAAATTGGTTCGTGGTTAGTTAAAGACGAAAAAGTTGCCTTAATTTCTGCGACAGGCTCTACAGCTATGGGCAAAATTGTAGGCAAATTAGTTTCTGAGCGGCTCGGACGTAGTCTATTAGAACTCGGTGGTAATAATGCCATCATTATATCGCAACATGCCGACTTAAATTTAGCAATTCCAGCGGCGGTTTTTGGTGCGGTAGGTACTGCAGGACAACGTTGTACTACAACCAGACGCCTTATTATTCATAGCTCTATTTTTGATATCGTAACTTCAAAACTTCAAAAAGCCTATTCGCAATTAAAAATTGGAGACCCTTTAGATGCCCAATATCACGTGGGCCCTTTAATTGATAAAGCCGCTGTTGACACGTATTTAAAAGCTATTGAAGCCAGTAAAAAAGAAGGGGGCGTATTTATTGTTGAAGGGGGCGTATTAAGCGGCAATCAATACGAATCGGGTTGCTATGTAAAGCCTTGCATCATTAAAGTACATTCTGATTCTACGATTGCTAAACATGAAACTTTTGCACCTATTTTATATGTTATGACATACGAAACAATTGAAGAAGCCATTGATATCCAAAACAATGTACCTCAAGGACTTTCCTCAGCAATTATTACCAACCATTTAAAAGAATCAGAAATATTCTTATCGTACAAAGGAAGTGATTGTGGTATAGCGAATGTAAATATTGGCACTAGTGGGGCAGAAATCGGTGGGGCATTTGGCGGTGAAAAAGAAACCGGTGGCGGACGCGAAAGTGGAAGTGATGCATGGAAAAATTATATGCGCCGACAAACAACTACTATCAATTGGGGAAATAATTTACCATTGTCGCAAGGTATAAAATTTGATTTGGGGAATGCCTAAACTATGGTTTTAAAAATTTTCTTAATACCACTTGTTTCAGCATTTATTGGCTGGATAACAAATTTTATTGCTGTAAAAATGCTTTTTCATCCTCGACAACCCAAGCGTATTTTAGGTTTAACAATTCAAGGCGTGTTTCCAAAACGCAAAGAACGCTTTGCGGCTCAAATTGCCCAAACCTTTGGTACAGAAATTATTCAAGCCTCCGATTTTAAAAACAAACTAACCTCACCAGAAAATATAAAAAAATTAACTCCTCAATTAGGCGTATATTTAGACCAAATTTTAAAAAAGAAACTTCAAGAAAACTTCCCTTTTATATCAAATTTTATTGGTGAAGAAACCTTAACAAAACTAAAGAAATCGGTACTTGATGAGCTGATTGTTGTTTTTCCAAAACTTATTGAAGATTTTTTTATACATCTTAAAGACGAGTTTGATGTTGAAAAAATGATTACCGAAAAAATATTACAATTTTCAGATGAACGCTTTGAACTTATGTTGCTAAAAATAATGAAGGATGAGTTTAAATTTATTGAAATTATAGGCGGGGTTTTAGGATTTATAATTGGTGTTATTCAAATAATTATACTCTATTTATTTTAACAATAAAGTTACAATATAATAATAATTAAAGGGGGTAAGATATTCAATAAATTTTTGAAAAATGAGTTTAAATTTATTGAAATTATAGGCGGCGTTTTAGGATTTATAATTGGTGTCATTCAAATAATTATACTCTATATATTTTAACAATAAAGTTACAATCTAATAATAATTAAAGGGGGTAAGATATTCAATAATTTTTTGAAAGTTTTTATTGGTGATTATCAAATCGTCATTTGTTACAACGCCATCACCATTTATATCAGAAATCACATACCCTTGAATATATAATAAATTATCGTTTTTAACCTTCAGTACATCGTCCAAGCTGATTCCTAAACTGTTTAAATAAACACTACCAGAATATAAAGCCCATAAACCATTATTTAATAGAACCACATTATTTCCATAGGTTGTAGAAGATGTTGATGTAAAATTAAGGAAGGTATTTTTAGCATTTATGGTAACGGGTGTAGCACTCCAAACTCCAATCGCATTTCTGGGCTTAATAATGATATAATAATTACCATTGGCTAATTGGTTTGATATTGACATGTTGGCATAACCATCACGTGTTAATACTACTTTGGTTTGCCACATTGTAACACTAAACCGGTCTTTAAAACTTACCTCAATCGAATCGGCTAGGCTGGTATCTGCATTACATGTTAAACATCCAGCTTGGTAAGAATTATAAAGCACTGGTTTCATGCGTGATATACCATCAAAATACCCTTCAATAAAAGCCCTTAAACTTAAAATTCTACTCCCAGAACTGAAAGGAGAAAAAACAACGCGTATTGATTGATTAAAATTTATATTTTTAAACGTATAGCCCGAATTTGAGTCCGGATAAAATATACCATTTACAAATACAGAATCAATAAAATAATTACTATTAGGTTGGAAGGTAATTCTCACAGAATCAATACTTGAAATAGACGTATCTGCACTAATAATACCTCCAATACTACTTGAAGTTGTTATTTTAAATACATTTAATTTAAAATAGACTTGAACTGCGTAATCCATTTTTACAGTATCTATCGTGTAAGATTTTAGGCTATCTACTTTTTTGCCATTTACAAGCATACTATCTATAGAATAACCTTTAAAGGTATCTACTAGAATCCTTAAACTTGTATCATTGGTAACATAAAATGTACCCACTCTAGGTAATAAAGCCCCCCCATAATTGGAAGCTAAGCTTATTTTTCGTTTGCCTAAAGGCACATCAGAACTAACAGCTCTGATAACCGTTGGTTGTAATATATTAAACAAAATCAAAATAGAATCCGAAGGCTGTAAAATATTATTAACAAGCAATGAATCAATAAAATAACCTAAAGGGGTAGTAATTTTATATGTAATGGTGTCAAAATAACTAATCATGGTATCACGCATTGGAGTTATCGAACCAACTTGAGGTTGCAATACATGAATCATAAATTTTTGAAGTTTAAAACTTACTCGTATCGTAGTATTTAATTTTAATGTATCAATAGTATAGTTTGTTTTAGAATTGACATAGATATTATTTACCCAAACACTATCTACTTGTAACCCTTTATTTGGATAAAAATTTACGGTAACTTTACTTAAATATAAATAATTATTAGATGTATCGATAGTACCCCCTGTTCCGGCTATTGTTGAAACACGGTAAATATTGGGTTTAAAGCGAGCTGCTATTTTTTGATTAGTTTTTAAAGTATCAAAAGTATAACTAAATAATGAATCCTTAACGCCCATGGTATCATTGATAATTAAAGAATCTAAAGAATACCCATAATCTGGCTGTACTATAAATTTAACAGTAGCATTTGTATCGAAATATAAATTACCTTGTGGTAATAATTGGCCTCCTGTAAAAGAATTGGCTGTTATTTTAACTTTATGAGCTGGGATTTGCGTAAAATTTACAAAGATAGTTTGTGTAGTATCTACATTATAAAAAGTATAGTTTTCAATTGCATTTAAAGCAAAATTACCATTAACAAAAACACTATCTACATAATAATTGGGATTGGGTAAAAATGTATAAAGTACAGATTGATTATAAACAACATTTGAATCGCCTGATGGTGTAATGTCTCCGTTTGGTCCAGCTGAAGCATGAATTGTATTTGTGGCACGGGTTAAATACAACGTAATGACAGAATCGCCTCGAACATTTTTAAACGTATAACCACGTAAAGAATCTTTATTATACCTTGTGCCATTAATAACAATATTTGTGATTAAAAAATTAGTATCGGGCTTATACGTAATTCGTATCGAATCACCGTCAAGAACTCTTACAGTATCTGGCTCGTTTTTAATACCGCCATTCTTTAAGATAATAATATTATGATATCCGGTATCAAACTTTACAACAATGGTATGCGCAGCATTTAAGTTATTAAATGTATAGCCTTGCGTACTATCAACCAATTGTCCATCAACCCAAACACTGTCAGGAACAAAATGTAAGTTCCCTTTAAAGGAATACCTAATATTGGATCCGCTTTGTAATATGGTATCACCTTCGGGGTAAATAGTGCCATTACCAAGCGATGTTGCATGTATCTTATAATTTAATGAGCTGGCAAAAATTTGAATTTTGTGATTATCATTAAGCGTATTAAAAATATAATTATACGATTTCGAGGGTATATTTAATCGTATCTCATTATCAATTTTTACACTATCTATCGTAGTTTTGTTCGTTGCCACAAAAGACACACTCACAGTATCATTCTCAGGGTAATATAAATATGCGGAATCTTGTACTGTAGTTAATTTATCATAATAGTAGGTATTATTATTAATATTAAAAAATTTATTAAGGTTTGTAAACACACTATCATTGGTTATGATATTGATGCTAAGCAATGGTCTAAAAACTACTCTAAAATTTATATTTTCTGTCAGGCTATTTATGTCATATTTGTGTCCTATAGGTAGCTTTATATATTCAATAGTTCCGTTTTGATGCTTTATTATCAAACTATCTATATAATATCCGCTGTAGGGTATAAAATACACAGTATAAGGCGAGTCGTTATAAATATTTATATTGGGACTCACGAAACCTCCTATATTACTGCTTGTTGTAATAGTATATTGCACTTGAGACAAATAAAGATCTACAAATTGGTTATTAGAAATATTGGGTAAATAAACGCCAGTTGCTGTATCAAAAAGTTGCGTTAATATTCCATTTATACGAACGCTATCTATTAAAAACCCAATAGTTTTAAATTTAATAAATTTATTTTGTCCAGCAAACGCAAAGGTTGTGTTATCAATTGTGTTAGAAAAATTTGAATGTGTATAGATGGTGTATGCATTATAAGCAAAATCAACATTTAAGGTTTTATTTTCTTTTATATTATAGAAGGTGTAGCCTCTTGAAGAATCTGGGAACAAATTATGATTAAAATCATTATTAATATATACTCCATAAATATTATAGCCTTGATTAATTGTAAAATTAAATTGGAAATTTCCATTATATGGAGCAGTTGATGAATCCGATTTGTATTCAATATGTCCATCATAAAATAACGAACTTAAATTTACTTTAACTTGAAATTGTTTAACTTGTTCTCTAACTTCAATGGTATGGTTTTCTCTAACATTGTTAAATGTAAAACTTTTAAGAGAGTCGGTTCTAACTAAATTATCAATAAGAATAGTGTCAATAACAGCCGAAGAGTCAGAAGGGCTATAAGTTAATTGCAAATTATCGCCTGGTTTAACTGGAAAAATTTGCGTATAAATATTCCCTTTATAATCAATTTTCTTATACGTTATAAAATTAAACACACTATCTGTTTGGTAATACTGACTAATATACTGAGGGGTTTGAATTTTATAAAAAGTATATCCTATTGTTGAATCTAATGCTACATTTTGATAGACATTATTATTTACATTAACCTTATTTAAATTAAACGAGTTAGAATATTTTAAATTATTAAAAAGTACTCGGTAATTAGAAAAATAATTGACTCTTATAAAACTATCATACAATTTTAAATTATTTAAATACACCGAAGATAATACGTAGGTATTGTTATGATAATATTGTATATTAATATTTAAATCTTGGAACGTATTTCTAATGGTATATAGATTGAGTGCATTATAAATTTGATTTTGGTTTATAATAAATGTATTGATGTATAAATTAGGATTGTTGGTATTTAATTGGATTGTAAATGAATCAAAAAAGGATAAAGTAAAATTTGTGTCCTGAAGTACAACACTTGTGATACCAGAATCGTAGGTTTTAACAATATGGATATTATGGCGGGTTGAACTTAAATTTACATAAACATGTTTATCAGACGTTATATTGTATAGTGTAAACGAAGTTATAGAATCAGGGAAGTAATTATTTCCTAAATAGCAACCGTTTACAATAAAAAATTCTGGGCTAAATTTTAAAGGAATTTTCAAAGTATCATCATAAATAACTTTCGTGGTGTTAAGTAAACTATCTTTTCCATTATATCTGGCATAAATAAATACATTAAAAGTTCTTACTGTATAATAAACATCAATCAATTGGTTAGTGGTTAAATTATAAAAAGTATAACCAATAGTTGAATCATTTTGTGTTTGTCCGCCATTGATACGATACCCATTATAAATATATTTATTGTAACTTGGAATATTAATTCTAATATTATTTCCAAAATAGCTTTTAAAAGACTTATAACTGACATTATTTTGGTCGTCGTGAATTGCCATGGTTATTGTTACTACTTTAGGTTTAAAAATCACCAAAATAGTATGAGAACGCGTTATATTATTAAATATGTACTGATTGTTAGCAGGCACAGTACTTAAAATAGAATCATCAATAACAACTTGTGATACCATTAAACCTGTATCTGGTTTAAAATAAACAATAAAATTTGTATTAAAATCAACTTGTGTTGACGGTGTTATGGTGCCACCGTTACTTGCTACAGTATTGATGATTGGTTTAGCAATATTAGAAATGGTTAATTTGGCAATTTTTGAATATTTATCGACATGCGTAGAACCATGATTATTTGATACCAGCACTCTAAAATAATAGCCATTATAAGCGCTTGGATTACTAATAGATAAATTTGCTTTGTTACCATTATTGGTAAAATTTGTAAAATTATTGGTATCTAAAGTATATTGCCATTGGTAGCTAAGTGTTCCCATATCAGACACACTAGCCGCCACAAAAAAGTTAGCGATTTCTGTTGCCGCTACAATGGTGTTTTGAGGTTGAATATAAATTGACGGAATGTCGTAATTAGTTCCAGGATCTTTATCATTAGCTTCACCAGTTTGAACTGCTGTTTTACCATATTCATAAGATAAGATTGATGCACCAATAGCTAAAACAAATAATAGGGACACGGCTGCTACGATATAGCCTATTGCATCTGCTAAATCTAAAGATAATTCTCCAGCTCCAAAATAAAAAACTCCGGCAATAACTACTGCAGCGATAACTAACAACCCTGCAATGACACCTCCAATAATTGCAATTGTAATATCTTTACTAGTGCTTTCCTCAGCAGGTACCGAGATGGTAGCTGTTTGTGATATTGTAGAAACACTAATATTATTTATGGTATTACTTACGATAACTCTAATTTGGGTTTGGTCTTGGTCGGTAGTAGTAGGTGTAAAAATATATTGTCCTGAATACACATCTGTACTTAAATCGTACCAAGCCCCACCATTGCCTAAGGCTTGCCATTGATAGGTTAAAGTACCTAAAGGTACGGTGGCAGCAACGTTTAAAGTAATTGAATTATTGGGATGCACGCTCCCATTTTGTGGTTGTTGTGTAATAGAAGGTGCTTGGGGATAAACTAAAACCGATAATGTTGAGGCATTACTTGTATTAGAATCGATATTAGAAGCTACACCAAAGGTATTATAAACTGTAACTTTAAACATAGAACCACTATCATTTTGGTGCACTTGAAAACTATATACTTTTGCATTTGCGCCGTTAATCATTGCATAATTGGTTGCACCATAATTTTTTCGATACCATTGGTATGAAAGGGTTCCATAACCGTTAGGCGAAGCCGAAACCTTAAATGTTGCTACGTTATTAACAGTTACAAATTGATTGTTAAGTGACGATACAATAGGTTTATTTACTTTAGTAGGGCTAAACGTAACAATTAAATTTGAATTTTTAGTAATATTAGGTACAGAAAAACTGCTTTTGTTGTCAACTACAACGGTGTTACCATTTAAACGTATCGTTGAAACTTCGTACCCATCTGCAGGGTTCGTTTCAAAATTTGCGCTTCCTCCTGGTGTAACATTTTGAGTAACGGGCGTTACCGTACCAAAACCTCCTGAAACAGATGCTGAAACAACATAATTTGATTGAAAAATTACTTGAATAAATATGTTTTGCGTTAGGTTATTTATTGTTAATCCTTGTGTAGAATCAGTATTTTCTGAAGTAGTACCATCATAAAATGTTTCAATTAAATTAGTAAAAAAATAGCCGCTGTTTGGCAAAAATTTTAACTGCACTTTGCTATTATACGGTAAATTTACATTTAATGGATTGCCAAGAATTGCCGTTTGGTTACCAAATTGGACGCTTCCATTTCCTGGTACTGAAACACGTAAATTTATTGTTTTAACCTTAAATTTTACATAAATTAAATATATACTTGGTGCATTTCCAAAATTAAAAGTATAAGAAGCTGGTGAGTCAACATAAACGCCATTTATAAAAACACTATCAACCACATAGCCTGGGTTATTAGATTGATAACTAATTTGTTGACTTGTATTTATTGGAATTTCTATTGGCAATTTGGGAGAAAAAATACCAATGGTATCGGGATAAAAGTTTCCGTTAATAACATTATTGGGATTGAAATATGTTAATACGTTGGACTGCGTTGAAAATGAAGACGTATCTACTAAATTTATGGCGGCTAATTTTGCATAGTATTTTCCTGATGGCAATCCAGTTACAACATATTGCGAACTTGTAGTTTCAAAAGTTTTAACCACATTATTTGTTGCACTATCAATAATTTCTCCTATATATTTACTTATTGTTGCACTGCTATCGTAATTTCCAGTAAAAAATCCATTCGTTTTATTCACCAGGTTAAATTGAATTTGCGGTTGATTATTTATAATTTGAAACGTTGGGGCATGGGGTGGATCAGGTTTTGAGTATCCTTGACTTAAATTAAAAAAAAACGGTGAAATTTGGCTTGAAACACCAAATATAACACCATTATTAGAATTAATCACTTCACAAGTAGATTGTCCATATATATCTAAGGCAGCTGTATCGCCAAATTTAAAACGCACATTACTTGGCAAATTTAAATTAAAACCAGTAGAGTTACTTATTTGAAATTTAGCTACTAATACTTTGGTATTTGATAATATGTTTTGCGTTGCCCCATTAAAGTAATTATTGTATCTAAACAAATAATTTAAAGGTGCTGGAAAATTTGTTTGTAAGCTTGTAAAATCAGATGTGTTAATGACATTTGCATTAAACTGCGTTTGAAGAATTGTTGAATTAATTGTACCATTGCCATTTAAAAAATTTCGATTAAGTGATAAAGCCCACTGCACACCACCAATATCAATAATATTAGTTCCGGTATTTGTAATATATAAATCAAAAGAAAAATCAGTGCTATTCGTTACATGTTCATTTTCTAATGAGAAGTAAAAATTATAACTTTGCCCATAGCTTAAATTGATTATTAAACTCAAAACAAAAAAAAGCAAATATCTAGTTCTACTACTATATTTTTTTAAAAATGAACTCTTCATAATTTTATCTAAAGGCAAAGATACGCAATTATATTTTTATAAATGAATATTTTTTTTCAACCCCAATTTCGCAAGTGTTTTTTTAAAAGTTCTTTAAACCCTTTAAAATAAAGG
>JASGCT010000106.1 GCA_030053915.1 Alphaproteobacteria bacterium | reverse complement strand
GGTATTATTTTATTTGGATCGCCAAAATCACCAGCTCTATAATATTCTTTGAAAGGTTTAAAATCAATTTTTAATTCTTTAAAAGCTTGTTTTATAACATCCATTACAAAATCATTGCACCTTTGACATGGAACTGACCATGCATCAGAGTTTTGTTTTTCATATTTTTTTGCTATTTCAACAATTTTTGCTCTAATATTTTTTAACTGTTCTTCGGTCAATTTTTGATTCCCCCCATCCTGCTGATTACTCGTTCCCCCATTCAACGCATGATTCAACCCATGATTCAGTGCTGCTATAATCAGTCCTCTTGAGGCGCCTTGTAAAAAATCGCCACCTGTTAATTGCGCCGTAATGCCACCGCTCAAAGTACTACCAACATTGTTTGAATTTGGTTGCATACTGATATTAGTTGAAGTGTTTTTACGAAAAATATAATTTAAATTATTCATCTAATTCTTTTAATTGTAATTTATTTGGAATTTTAAATTCTAACCGTTTTTGTTCATAAACTTTTTTAGTTAATGGTCCAACTAAACTATCGTTTTGTCTTAAAATAATATAATAATTGTATTCATTTTTAAAAACATTTTGAAAATAAGTATATTTTTTCATTAAGTTATAAATACTTGGACTTAATAAACTGTCAAAATAGCAGTTATAAATATTAGTGTTATCTATTAACATTTGCTCTTGATATGTAAATTTTGGGTAATTAAAACTATCAGTCTGATTACTTGTCTCTCGTAAATAATCGTATGAAAATATACTAGGAATTTGCAGTATAATAGCATAATTCTTATTAAAATCATAGTCAATAATATCACCATAAATCACAAATTTATTTTTACACTTGGACTTTATACAATTTTTACCATCATTATTTTCATAAAAATAACAGTTAGAAATGATAGACTTATTTTTAAAATAAATATGCGTAATATTAGCAATAATAAAATATAATAAAATAAACCCAATTAAAATTTTAACAATTATCAATAAATTTTTTATCATAGTAAATTATACTTTAAGGTTTACCTGGAATAGTGGGACTTGGAAAATTCATGAAATTAGGTCTATGAGGTAATTTAAAAATTGAACCAAAGCCTTCAATTCTTATATAAAAAGGAGTTCCATTACCATTATAAATTCTTCCGACAAGTGTCCCAATAATTTTCAATGGATCGTATAAATCAATTGACGTTAACTGAAAATCATATTTATCGTAATAAAACTTAAATAAATCACCACCTTTATTTCGAACTGTTAGATGTTCAAATACATTTCCATTTTTACTTGAAAATGTAAAGTCGATTGATTTACTTCCATTAATTGGAATATTTGAAAAATCGTCAAAATAAAGACCGGTTAAATCAATCTTACTTATATCTACATTTATATAATCATCAACAGATGCATTTTTTCTTTGCCAAACTGATTTCATTTCGTCTAATTGGGGAGTACCATCTCCATTCTTATCCCAATTTATTATTTCAACTCCATTTTCTTTAGCAGATGCCATAGTTTTCTTTTGATTCCCCCCATCCTGATCCTTACTCGTTCCCCCATTCAACCCATGATCCAACCCATGATTTAATGCTGCAATTATCAGTCCTCTTGAGGCGCCTTGTAAAAAATCGCCACCTGTTAATTGCGCCGTAATGCCACCGCTCAAAGCACCACCAACATATAAACTTACTAATTGGGTGGCACCAGCATTTGTAAAAGCGGCACTAATACCGCTACCAACTAAACTGGCAACAGCCCCAGATAAAAAATCACTGCCAAAATTAGTACTGCCCTGGCTAAAAACAAGATTTAAATAAGACCCACTTGCCCCATGAACCACCGCCCGGGCAATCTCATTAAAAACATTAGAGACACCTCCAAAAGCCGCCCCAATGCCTGCCGTTGCAAAACCCGTGATACCCCCAATTAATAAAGACTGTCCTAAACCCTCCCAACTAAAATTATCATTCGATAACGCTTGTACACTATAAAAAAAACCACTGATAACCGCACCAAAAATCAACAAAAAAGAAATCGGGTCTAAAAGCTCCCCACTTGGATCGGTATATTTTAAAGGATTATAAGCCAGCGATTTGTTATTATTATATACTAAATATTTATCCCCTTTGATATTATACTTATTGGCTAATGAAGTCGATTCTTTTTTGATAATTTCACCACCAATTTTCACTAGTAATACATTTAAATCGACCTCAAAATTCTTTTGATACAAGTTTTCTACATATATATTTTTGCCATCATCCATAGTTTGCAAAGTTAAATTATTTATTTAAAATGGAATTATTTATTTAAGGAGTGTGGTGGTCAAACGCATGATTTTTTATAACTTTTCTATAAAATACATTTTTTATATGCAAAAAAATATGCGATTTTATTAAACTATTCAAAATTAATTTTGTAGTTTTGCAAAGAACCCTCAAAAATATCCAATATGAAAAATTTAATTTTAATTACCATTGTAACTGTTGTTATGAGCATTTTTTACTCTTCTTGTAAAAAAGACGTTATTTGTGTTTTCGGAAGAGCAACTTTAGAGAATAAAACTTATAAAATAAAATATTCTCTGGATTCAAATGGAATTAATATAGATTACAGGTTATCAAATATGTTTTGGTGCGTTAATGATACATATATTACATTTAATTCAGATGGAACGTATACTTTATTTCCAAAAACATGTAAAGAGGGAGGATGGGTATCATCAACAGGTACTTGGAGGGATGCTTTTTCAAAAAATAACAAAAATTATATTGCTTTTGGCGGTACATATACTGAAGTATTTGGTTTTAATTGTAATTCATTTTATTATCAAATTATCCAATCAAAATATACAAGTACTGGAGCAACATACTATACTGAAACACTTACTAAAACATATAATTTACTACAAAACTAAAATATTGTTATATAATTACTATAGTGACCCCCAAAATTGAGACCAGTTTTTAGTCAAAGTTAAGAGATAAAATAAAAATTATTAATTTTGAAAAAAACAATAAAATGGGTAAAAATATAAAACGCAAACATAGTCCAGAATTTAAGACAAAAGTTTGTTTAGAGTCAATAAAAGAACGTTTGACAATTAGTGAGATTAGTAAAAAGTATAATTTGCATCCTACTCAAATAAAAACTTGGAAAAAAGACTTTTTAGAGTGTGCCCCTGAATTATTTAAAACAGATAAAAAAAGGGAAGAAAATAAAGACCAAGAATCGCTTATAAAAACACTATATGCTGAAATTGGAGAACAAAAAGTATCATTAGATTTTCTAAAAAAAAACTTTACACTTGCCAATAAAAATGAGAACTGATTTAATTGAACCTAGCTTAAAAACCATAAGTATAAATCAACAATTGCAATTATTGTGAGTAAGTAAAAATGCTTATTACTATGAACCAGTAAAAGAGTCAGAAGAAAATATAAAGTTATTGACTTGGTTAGACAAGCTGTACTATAAAACGCCTTTTTAAGGTAAAAGACGGCTCATGGCAGAATTAAATTCTATGGGTTATAATATAAACATAAAACGTTTAGAACGACTTATGAAAATAGTACGTTGGAAAACGTTGTATGCCAAACCACGGTTGAGTTCTAATACAAATGCGATTTATAAATATCCCTATTTACTAAAGGGACTTGAGGTTAATAGACCGAATATAGTTTGGTGTATAGATATTACATTTTTGCCTATGGCAACAGGATATTTATATATGTTTGGAATTCTAGATATATATAGTCGATACTTAGTAGGTTGGGATATTAGTAATAGTATGACAGCAGAATGGTGTTGTGAGATAATATCAAAAACAATAGACAGTAAAACAGAGCCGACGATAATAAATAGTGATCAAGGTAGTCAGTTTACGAGCCATCTTTATACTGAGCTTATTTTAAGTTATGGCATACAAATAAGTATGGATAGTAAAGGACGCGCTTTAGACAACATTTTTATAGAAAGGTTTTGGAGAAGTTTAAAACAAGAATGTTATTATTTAAATGTTCCAATGGATGGTCTTGATATGTTCGAGCTGATAAAAAAACATGTTAAATTTTATAACGATGAAAGGAGGCATCAATCATTAAATTATGAAACACCACTGAGCAGATATGGGTCATCTGCGTAAACAAAATGCAACCGCCAAATAATAAAATAAACTTTAAGTTTTTTTTATTATTTGGCTAACATTTACTATCTTTGCAGAGATAAAAATCAGTCTCAAAAATGGGGGTCGCCTAATTTTAAAAAATGAACATATTTAGGAATCATATCAATTTTTATAAACCCCAGATTAAACAATTATCTGTTATTTTTATCTTATTCTTAAATTTATATTGTGATAAAAATATCAAAACAAATCCTCATGCCCCAACCTTATTGTGGCAATCAAGTTTTAACAATGGATTAAGCTATTCTATTATCCCAGTTGTTTATAATGATATTGTGGTTTATAGCACTTATGACGGTTCTGATGCTAAATTTAAATTAGTGGCTTTTAATAAATTAACAGGCGAAAAAAAATGGGAATGGAGTAATACTAAATATTTAAGTGGCTATTTTATTGCAGGTTTTTATCATCTTTATAAAAATATATTATATTTGAAATATGTTGCAAACACCGATCAAATTTTAATAATTGATTTAAATACTGGTATGCAAATTCAAAATGTAGTTTTACCACCTACATACAACTCTGATGATTTAATTGTTGGAAAAGTTATTGGTTGGGGTAAGTATTTGGTTTATGGTGTTAATAATTTCGATTTTACAATAACTAAATTGTTTGTTTACAATATTGAAACGAATTTAATAAATAAAATATATGAGTATAGAAATAATTTTCCTACCCAATTGGATTTTTATTTATATCAAAATATTGACAATCAAAACAAGTTAATAGCACGAATTCAGCATGCCAAAAACGCTTTATGGCAAATTGTTGATAGTACTTTTGATTTTAGTTATAGTCTTGATAGTAATAAACCAGTGTTTTACAAAAAATTTGATGCGAATAATAAACAATCGTTTTTTTTAACTGTTGGTGATAAATATTATTATTCAGGAACTAGTAATAGATATACGCAATTTATTAATGAAGCAAATGGTGATATAGAATTAAATAAATATCAATATAACAATCCAGGTGGTTATTATAAAAATAAACTTTTTGTTTTTTGGGACACAAGAGAAAATTCTTGTATAAGTGCCGATGATGGGTATCAAATTTGGGCTAATAGAGACTATAATTTTTATGGTGGACTTTTTTTTTATAATGACAAAATATATAAAGGCAATGGCAATATGATGTGTGTAGATGCTAATACTGGTAAGCTATTATGGTCTATAGATACTGAAGGTGGTTATCAAGATATAGTTACTATCGACCCAGAAACTGGCTATATATATACTGCTACATTTACAGGTCCTGTATGTTTTAAAAATGTTCCATAAGTTTTAC
>JASGCT010000105.1 GCA_030053915.1 Alphaproteobacteria bacterium | reverse complement strand
TTTTGACATTTCAGTATAATTTAAAAAATCAGCGTAGTTTTGTTAATAAAACCCAGCTTAATATTAATGTCTATTGTACCTTCAAAAATCATGTTCATCCTAAAATCACTACAAATCATAGTTCAGACATTGGTTGTGGCGATTTTTTACAAGGCGCCTCAAGAGGACTTATTATAGCAGCACTGAATCATGGGGTGGAGGATTTTTTAATAGTCCGCATGGACAACAGCGTAAAATTTATAAGTCTGTAGGAGAATCTGAAAAAAAAATAGAGCTAAAGTTATTTAATTAACTTATGAAGCTGCTGGATATTGGAAAACTGAGTATAATCTAAAAATAAATAATTAGCCGCGGTTGGTTCTTGCCATCCTAGAATATATTGATATGGACTTACTAAACAAAAATTTAAATAATAATCCCGTGTAACTTGTATGAAAAAATAAGGAATCATAGTAATTACCACCAATTTGTTTTACCTTTGGTAACTTATTCCATGGCACAGACGGGAAATCGTGATGTTCATTATGATAGCCAACATTTAAATTAACAACATTTAAAGGACCATAATAACTTTTGGTTTCTTGAGTACCATGCGTTAAAAAATGTTCTTGAATCCAACGGGCACCTAAGGGATGTAAACCCACAGAAAAAAAATAGCTCGCAATCATATATACCATACTTTTAGCACCTAAAAAATATGAAACACTTACAATTACAACTAATTCTAAAAAAATATTCAAAAAAGTCCAGGCATCAAATAGCTTTACTTCTTTTATTCTAGGGGTTCTAAATATGAGCACAATTGGATATAATAACAACCACAATGCCTTTCCAAAAGGACGATTATTGATTAGAACACATTCAAATTTATTAGGCATATCGGCGTCTAAATCTTCTACACCTTGATAAGAATGATGTTTCAAATGATATTTTTTAAAACTTACAGAAGAAGGTATTAAAAGCGGTATATTAGCCAAAATACCCGATAATATATTGAGTTTATTACTTTTAAATATTAAATTATGAGCACATTCATGAATACAAACTTGTAAAGTATGGCAGGGAAATGCACCTATAAAAAAGGCTAAAACAAAAACGAGCCACCAAGACCTATCCTGAACAAAATACGTAATAACTAATTGTACAATCACTGCAAACAAGATGATTAATAAAGTATAAGGATTTTTTCCTATTAAATTTCTAATTTCTGGATGTTCTTTTAACAATATTTTTGTTCTTTGCTTATGTGGTTCAGGTCCATCGCTATATAAAAAATTATCAAAATGTATATTTTTTGTTGCCATATTTTTCTACAAAGATATAAATTATTTTGGAATAAACCTTGTTTTTTATAAAAATATTTATGTTTATATATTAATTTGAACTGGAAATTAAAAAAGTTCCTTTTTTAGTTTTAAAATAAACTCCTTTTCGGTATAATTTAATAAAATAAAAATATTGACCATTAGGCAACGGTAAATCGTACCATGAATCACCCATCCAGCGTGTTTGAGGTCTAAAATTAGTAAATGTTTTTACTGGAAAATTTAGTCTATTATAAATTGTAATTTGATTCATAGGAAAATATTCTATATTATGTATGATCCAATAATCGTTATAGCCATCGTTATTAGGTGTAATTATTTTTGTTGGGTAGATATCAATATTAGAATCAATGATATCTACAAATATCGTAGCTGTATCAAAACAATTGAAATTATTTGAGCCTATGACAATAAATTTAGTTGGCGTATCCACTTTCAAATACACTTCTTCAAAATTATACGAAGTACTTGGAAATACGTTGTTGGCTGGAATCCAATTCATAATATTTGCTCCAGATGCAATAACTTTAAATTGTTCGCCTTGCCTTACAATTGGTTGAGTAAAAAGTGTATCTATATATATAGAAGGGCTTTGGCGTGTTGTTACTGCTGCAATATTACTTGTATCTTTACAACCAATTGAATTTTTTACTTCTAAAAAATAAAAATAAGCGCCAAACCTTCCCGACGGAATTAACCAAGATGAATCGAATGACGATTGATTGAGGGTTGGATTATTATAAGAATTGGCTGAATTAGTAAACCAATCAAAAATTAAAGTATCCTTAAACGGATAATTTACCCGAGCCAATACTTTAATATTGCTTTCCGAACTGCATACTGAAGTGTCGGTAAAAAAGTTAGTAATTGTTGGATATGGATAAGTAATAAAAGGATTGCTAATTTTAGATGTATCTGAGGGCGGAATAATACAAAAACTTGGTGGTGGTTGCAAGTTCCCGTAAACAATTACAAAATAATAAGCTGTATCGGGATAATTAATATTTGGCGTATAGCTTATGTTAGAGGATACCAAAGTTGCATTGTTATAATTGGGTGTTGCAGATTTATACCATTCGTAACGTAAAGGATAATTAAAATTAGGATTAATACGTACATTTAATGTTAAATGATTCATATTTAAACATACTTTTGACGTTGTAAAATTTATTTCATTTACTATCTCAGGATAGAGTACAATAACAGGTAAAGTTGGTGTTAATGTATCTGATTTACAATTACCTAAGGCATCAGACAAAATTACAAAATAATACATATTATCAGTAAATGGAAATACTAAATTACTTGGTGGGGTAAAAAAGCTGTCATTGGCTTGTGGAATAAGAAAACCTTGATCTGGGAAATCGAATATATCATAGAGACCGTACCATTGATAATTTGCCCGTGCGGGCACTAAAGCTCCTGCAGAGATTTTAAGTTGATTCGCTATATTATTTCTACAAACAACAATTGGTCCATAATCAATTATTTGAGGATTAAAAAAATTGGTCCATCGAATGCGCGTAAAGCCTGTATCTACCGAACATCCAAATTTATTAGTTAAATTGGCATAAAAATAATAATCGACGCCATTGGGTTGATAAAATTTGTCGCTTTGAAACAAACGAGTAGCTACAGAATGAATCGGAATGTTAAAACCATTAAAACCATTGATTGTATTATAATACAACCGTAAAGATATCGTATCGGTTAAAGGTACATTTTTTACCTGAACAGAAATAAAATTGGAATCATTAAAACCATAACATAATCTATTGATAGAATCATTATAAACTACGTAAACCCCTTGTTGGGTAGGCAATCGATGCGTTATAACGTTGGCAATCCTTGATGTTGTTGAACATCCATAGGGGTTTTGTGCTACAGCAAAATAAAAATAATTGGTATCAACAGATGTTGTAGGAATTGGTATAGTTTGAATATTTTGAGCAACAAGTTTTTTCCCTACAGTATCATTTATTAAATTGACATACCACAAATAGCGTAATGGGTCTTGCCATGGATAGTAAGCTAATGCACTAATTGACACATTTTGTTGGAGATAACATAAACTTAGGTCGCTTGGATTTACAATAAAATTAGGATAAGGATACACAATATATTGTCCGCTAATATTGGTTGTATCGATTAACCCAGGACAGATATTCTTAGACGTAACAACTCCATAAAAATAAAAAGTATCATTGTTATTTATATTTGGTACTAAATATGCATTAAAATTGGCGATGGTACTTGCGCCTAAATAATTAGGTAATGTTGATTGATGCCAACTGTAATTCACATTATTTTTCCAAAAATCGCTTACAATAATATTTAAAGTATCCCCATTTTGATTTTGGCAAAAACGGTGTATTGCGTTATCAAAAGTTGATAAAATTTTGGGATATAATAGAACGATAGCGCCTGAAACAGCTGACGTATCAGCAACGCATTGATTTAATTTATCAATAGCAATACAAAAATAATAACTTGTATCCCCAAGTGCAAGCTCAGGATTTGTAGAGGGAAAATAGAAACTATCTTGTGTTGTAGTTAAAAGAACAGCACCAGGATATGCGTTTTTAAGATTTCCGTACCATTGATATTGAAGTCTTGATGGTATTAAACTTTGGGATGAAACTACTAATGCTCTTGAATTGACACCTTTACAATAATTTGTATCTTTTAAATTAATAGATATAAGTGGCTGGGGTTGGTAAATTTGAACTTTTAATAATTTTGATGTGTCTGAACAATTTTGTAGATTTTTAACAACCGTATAATAATACAAACTGGTATTAACGGGCGAACTCATAAGAGGATCACTATAAAAAATTGTGGTATCTGCAGGCAGTCTATTTTGCGAGATAGGAACCCCAATACCATTATAAATGGGCATCGTACTTAAAAACAAAAGAATACTTGTATCTAATTTGTAATAAGGGTTGTAAAACGGATTATTGATTGTTACTTTTATTTTTGTTCCAGTGCTACTATTAACTGATAAACACAATACAGTATCATTATTGTTTATTATAGAAACGATCCCTTGTTGTTGAGGCGTTGGACGCAAATTAACGGATGCTAAATTACTTGTATCTTTGCAACCTATTGCATTCGAAACAATATAATTTAGATAGAATGGTGGTACAATGTTATAACGTCCAATATTAAACGTATCGTCAAAAATAGTTGTAATTAAAATGGGCGTAGGCGCTAATGACGTACGAGAATACCACGAATATGCAAGTTGATCGTTCCAAGAATAATTAACAACGGGTTTCAAAAAAGTCCAATCTAAGCGATGACATGTATCAATATCGTTTAATGTTGCTGTAACAGGAATAGGAAATGTTAGAATTGGGACAGACAAAGCACTGGTGTCATTAGAATTTAAACAGCCGCTACCAAATTTTTCAACCACACAAAAATAAAAAGACGTATCAACTGTTAAAGAAGAAGGTAATATTGTTTTAAAGGTATCAACCGCAATTGCACCAATAAAATTGGGACTATTGTTTTTAAACCAATTATATTTTATTCTTTGATTAGGCGCTACATTTGCCAAATCAACCAAGATAGTTAAAGAATCGTGTAGTGCAAAATGGCATGCATTGGGGTTGTTTATTATAGGAGACGATACTATTGTAGGCACATCAATAATTATAGGTCCTGATATCACAGAAGTATCCTTTGAGCAAGAAAGCATTTTATCAACCGCTAAAACAAAATAATACATTGTATCATTTATATTTGCCGATGGAATGGTGCTTGGGATAAACGTTGTATCATTTCCAGAGCTTGCGAGATAGGCAAAGTTATAAAAATTTTGAGGCGTCCCATACCAATAAAAATTAGTTGTGGTTGGATTTAAAAGCCCAGCTGTAGTAACTATAAGTGGATTTGCAATTGCACCTTTACAATAAATATTTCCATTAAGATTGCCAGTAAAAATTGAAATTCTCTGATACCATTGCACTTCAAAAAACTGCGAGGTATCGGTACAACCATTAGCATCGGTACTTATTGTATAATAATACCTTATTGTAGGGGTATTAAACACTAAATTATACGCCACAAATGAATCACTATTAATTATTGTTAAAGTTTTTTCGATGCTGCCAATAAAAGATTTAGTAGTGTTTTCATATAATTTAACAATAACATTAAAGCCAGGTTTCAATTTAACATCTACATAAGCCGTGTCTTTTGCTAATATACATTTAACTAAATTACCACCATTTAATGT
>JASGCT010000029.1 GCA_030053915.1 Alphaproteobacteria bacterium | reverse complement strand
TTGTTTAATGCGTTTCTAGAAAATCCATCGCAATTTAATGTAACGGTTTCGGCAAAATATTACGAAGAGAGCAAACCCAATTCATATACATTAGGATTTTATAATAATAGTAATAAAACAATTTATTTAAATTCAAAATACTTAGATAATGGTTTTTTGCCAACCGATTTAGGTATCTCACAAACGCTAATTCATGAATTCTTGCATGCATATTTAAGTACAATAAATAATGTTCCTCAACACTATTTATCTCTTAATTTTCCTAGTTTGTTAGATTCATTATATTTGAATGAGTTAAAGATTAATCTCAATCTAACCCAACATGAGTGGATTCAAAATAATTATTTAACGCCTTTTACTGGAGCACTTCAATCATTATTTCCAAATATTAGCATTGAATATATTATAAAATTAGCATGGTGTGGTTTACAAGAGACATCAGAGTTCAAAAAATTAGATTCAAAATATCAGGAAGAAATAATTGCGATTTGGAAAAGTGAAAATTTGGGGCCAATAAGTGGTAATACAAATGCACCAAAAGGGACAATTATTATTTGCAATTAAATATCTATTCAATAATATTTAAACATTTTAATTTTTATGAAATTTTTATATAAAATATTTTTAATTTTATTCCTTTATATTATTTTATTCATAAGCAATAGTTCTGGGCAAGGTAATAAATTTAATAAGAATCAAACTGAAATTAATATTGAAAATAATAATAATTATATTTTTTTTGATAGTTTGTTTAATAATTGTATCAAACGTAGATTTTTAGATCCAAAACAAAAATTTATTTTAAATTATCTAAAAAATAGAGATGATAGTATTTTGTTTTTTTATTTTAATTTTTATGAACAATTAAATACTAAGGAAATTCAATATCATAAACTTGATACATTATTAAAATTTAATGCTGAAAAACATATCAGTAGTAGTATTGATAAAGTTTTATCAAATATCTATAAAAAAACTGACACAAGTCTAAGTTTATATTTAAAATTTTTGTCAACTGATTCACAAAAAGATACAACTATTTATAAATTTCTAAGTTACTACGAATTAATACTTACATGTTTAACTATTGATGATAGATTTTTAATGAATTTTGATGTTAATACAATGGGGTTATTGTATTGTTTAATTGGAAACAAACTTGAAGCTAATATGTATTTAAACGAAGATTTTTATAAAGATTATGACGTAATTGGAGACAAATCCAAAATTCAAACAAATATATTAGGCTATAATGTAAATTTTACTAATCGTAAAAATGAACCTATTTGCAATTATACGCCTCCCAATCTTCAAAAATATTATTTAAATGGTTTTAATTATGTTTTTAATGAATATTTAAAATATAAATTATTTGAATATAATAATCCCAAAGTTATGTTTTATTTAGATAGTTGCATAAAACTATTTAATAAAATTTATAGCCAAAACAAAGGAAATGTAACAATAAAATTTCACAAAGAACTTCAATTAGCTTTAAATAATTTTAATGAAATAATTCAAAATTTTTGTATTAGAAGTTCTGATTATAAATCATTATATTTAAAACAAGTAAATATTAGTAAACTTGAATGTATTGATTATTATTATTTAATCTATTTACGCGCCCTTGCTCAATGCCTCCTTGGCAACACAGAAGCCGCCAATGTCGATTTTAAAATCATCCAAGACTATGCACCTAATTTACCAATTTTTAAAATTAAATCCTGCAACTAAACATTTTATAAAATAAACTTTTAAACTATAATTGCTAATTTAAAGAACAATCAATGAATTCTATCTCCCGAAACCATTAATGCCTTCATAATACCCGCTTCATAATTTAAAAATTCTTGCCATCTTTTATAAACATCTTGTTTTGGAATATATTTTTTGGCTAATTTGATAAATAAAGTATAATGCCCCGCCTCACTTTCCATAAATAAACGGTAAAATTTTTGCCAATAAACATCTTCTAATCCCTCACTTAACCTTTTAAACCGTTCACAACTTCTGGCTTCAATAAGAGCCATTAAAAGGAGTTGGTCTAATAATCTACCAAGCTCCGAACCGCCTTTCTGACAAAAATCCATTAATTTATTAACATAAAAATCCTTTCGTTGTCGCCCCAAAACTAAATGATGTTTTTTAATTTCTGCTAAGACCATTCTAAAATGCCCCCATTCTTCGGTTACTAAGGGTGCAATAGTTGCCACTAAATTAGGATAATGCGGAAATTTTTGAATAACCGAAATACAAGTAGTTGCCGCCTTTTGTTCGCAATACGCATGGTCGGTTAAAATTGTTTCAAGTGAAACCGCAGCTAAATTAACCCAACGGGGGTCGGTTGGCAACTTTAATCCCAAAATTGTTTTGGTGTCATTAGAAATTTTTTTCATAAATATAGTTTTATTAAAAAAAAATTGTAACTTGCAAAATTATTAATTATTTTTAACATAAATATTAAAATGAATAAAATAAAAACATCGGTATTTATAATTCTTACTGTAATATTAATATTTGCACTTGATTATGGATTTATTATCCAAGGTAATGCATTACCTCGTTTAGGTTATCTTTTTTCGCCTTTTCACGGATTTTGGAGCAATGCAGAATCTGCTGATATTAATAAATTTAAAATAAAACTTGACAAAGATAATCTTGAAGCGCCTGTTGATATTTATTTTGATACCAAAATGGTGCCACATATTTATGCCCAAAATTATAACGATTTATATTACACACAAGGCTACCTGCATGCAAAATTTAGATTATGGCAAATGGATTTTATGACTCGGGTAGGAGGGGGGAGGCTTTCAGAAGTTATGGGTGAAAAGACTCTTCAAATAGACCAACTTTTTAGGCGACTTGGATTTAATATGGCTGCCGAAAATAATTTAAAAGAATTAGATACAGAACCTAAAAAAAAGCAATTATTAGAAAATTATATATTAGGAATCAACGATTATATAAAATCGCTGAATACCTCAGAATACCCTTTAGAATTTAAACTTTTAAATTATAAACCCGAGCTCTGGGATATAAAAAAAACCTTACTGTTTCATTTGTATATTAGTTACGATTTAACCAGCGGATTATTAAATGATGAGCTTGGTTTAACCAATGCTAAAGAAATTTTAAGCGAAGCAATTTATAATAAATGGTACGGGTATTTCGATTTTGGTTTTCCAGTAATTCCTAAAGGCACCCCGTTTGCCCCACCGTCTTTTATTCCTCAAACCCCTTCCAATCAACAAGTCTTAAACAGCACAAGTTTAAATAAACAAGCCCAACAAAACAAAGTACAATACCTCAACGATTATTTAAATCCCAATCCCAATAATGGCAGCAACAATTGGGCAGTAACGCGTTCTAAATCTTCAAATAAATCGGCTATTTTATGCAACGACCCGCATTTAGCACTTAAATTACCTGCAATCTGGTTCGAACAACAATTAACTGTTAATAATTGGAAAGTATATGGAGTAACCTTCCCAGGAATTCCTGGTATATTAATTGGGTTTAACGACAGTATCGCTTGGGGTAGTACAAATGCATATCGAGATGTTTTAGATACTTATAAAATAAATTTTAAAGATTCAACTCAAAAAGAATATAAATTTAATAATAAATGGGTACAATCTGAAATTATAACCGAAACCATTCATATTCGCGGCAAACCAAGTAAAATTGAAAAAATTGCTAAAACCAATTTAGGTTTGGTGAGTTTTACGCCCAATTATCAAAATAAATATTCTGGAGGACACTATTTAGCCCTTCGTTGGACTCTTCATACCCCTAATTCTTCAATTTTAGACAACCATAATATGAATAATGCCCAAAATTTTACTGAATTTAAAAAATCTATCAATGATTTCACAATCCCAGGACAAAACTTTGTATATGCAGACCGACAAGGCAATATTGGTTTAATTCAACAAGGGTTGTTTGTAGCAAAATGGCAAGGGCAAGGCGATTTTACATCAGAAGGACAAGACGACAATTATACATGGCAAAAAATGATTCCAAGTAACGAAAACCCTCAAATTTATAACCCAGAGTACGACTATGTTTCTAGCGCTAATCAAATTGCCGCCGACCCATCTTATCCTTATTATTTAGGAAATAGCACCCTCTTTTCTTGGACAAGAGCCATCGCAATAAATAAAGCCCTTCAAAATAATAAAAATTTTGATATTATAAAAATGATGCAATTACAAACCAATAGTTATAATATACTCGCTTCAGAATTTAAAAATATTTATTTAAAAAATATGCCTATCAACGAATTAAAAACGCATGAACTTGATTATTTTAGTTTACTTAAAAATTGGGATTGTACCTATAAAATTAATGATATTGCCGCAACCATCTCAGAAATTTGGTGGGATAATTTTTATAAAAAATATAACGATCATTTTATAGCACAATCTCAAAATAATAAAAAACTTTATGATATATACGATGGCTTTTTAATACAACAATTAAAAAATAATCCAGACAATTATGGCGATTTGCCATTTTCAACTGAAAAAGAAACCGTAGCCTTACTATTAAAATTAAGTTTTCAAGAAATAATTCCAAACTTGGACTCTTTAAAAAAAGTTAATAAATTGGGCTGGTTTCAATACAATCCTCTTGAAATAGCACACCTTTTAGGCACAACCGCTGTCCCCTCACTTGGGAAAAAAATATATCCAATTTCAGGAAACGGTTATGCCATTAATAGTATCAAACCAGCGTCATCGCATGGACCCAGTTGGCGGATGATTATAGAAATGGGACCAAAAATTAAAGGCGTTGCAATTTATCCTGGCGGTCAAAGCGGTAATCCTGGAAGTAAATACTACGACAATTTTATACAAACATGGGCTTCCAATAGTTATTTTTGGATAATTTTTGAAACCGCCGAAACCATAGGTTCTAATAAAAATATTCTAACTCAATTTCATTTTTAGTTCAAACAATAAATCTCTTTAAATTATGCTTAAATTTCTAACAGCTTTTCTCTTAGCATTTATATTAAGTTTTGCTATTTGTATTTATACCTTATTTCCATGGTGGTCGTTTACAATCGGAATTTTTTTTATTGGCTATTACTTTAACTTAAATGCATTTTTAACATTCTTTTCAAATTTTATGGGCGTAGCGGCTTGTTGGTTCTTTTGGGCTGTGTATAAAGATTATAATAATAATCATATTCTATCTATAAAAATGAGTCAAATTTTAATGCATTCTAATCGATATGAAATTTTGTATTTTATAAGTGCATTAATAGGTGGCATTTTAGGAGGTTTTGCAGCTTTGGCAGGTAAAAATATGCAACGAATTATGACTGAAAAAAGAAAAAAAGATTACATTCCATTAGACGAACTATAAATGAAACTTTACTTTGAATTAGGTGTTGAACATATACTTAGTTTGTCCGCCTGGGATCATATTCTATTCTTATTGATGATTAGCTTTTTCTTCCCCATTCAACAATTTAAAAAAATAATCTATTTAGTTAGCTTTTTTACACTTGGTCATTTTTGTAGTATTTTAATGATGTATGGTCTTAAAATATATGTAAATTCTAATTATATCGAAGCCTTGATTCCTTTAACAATCATTTTAGCCGCTTATCAAAACCTGAAATATGCGCCACATTCTAACAAAACTATGGTAACACCACATATAACAATTCAAGATAGCAAACCTACTAATAATTTTATGTTACCGCCTCAAAAAAATCAAAATTTTAATATTACCTACCTATATTATGCCGAAGTGTTATTTTTTGGTATCATTCATGGAACAGCTTTTGCTCAAACCCTTGTACAATTACTCGATAAAAAACAGCAAATCGTGTTACCTTTAATTTCTTTTAATATTGGCGTTGAACTCGGTCAAATAATTTTTTTATGTTTTTTTGTAGTTTTTATAAATAAATGCGTACCTTTAACAAAAATTAAACAAAATTCTTTAAAAAAATGGTTAAGTGCCTTTACAATTATTGTCTGTTTTCTTCTCTTTTTAAAGCGACTATTAAATTATTAAAATTTTTATATATGAAACAACATTATGTGTTATGTTTATTATTAATGACTTTATTAGGTATTAGTAATATAGGGGCTCAGGATATTCAAAATAACCCCCAATCGAATCACGGCAATAAATTTGAACAACTAGGCACCATTTTACCAACGCCAAACGAATACCGAACAGCCAGCGGTGCCCCAGGACCTAAATACTGGCAACAACGTGTAGATTATGAAATTAAGTGTAAAATTGATGAAGATAAATTACGATTAGACGGTTCTGAAAAAATTACTTATTATAATAATTCGCCAGACTTTTTAAGCTATTTATGGCTTCAACTTGATGAAAATGAACATAGTAGCATCAATAATGCCGCTTATGAAGAAAATTCATCGATAGGTAGATTTAATCTTGATTATCAGCTTGAAGACAATTTAAATTGGGATAAAGATAATGGTATGGGCGATAAAATTTTAAAAATTGTGGATGCCAATAATAAACCATTACATTATGTTGTTAATAAAACAATGATGCGTATCGACTTGCCTACAACTTTAAAACCTGGTGAAACTTTTGTGTTTTATATTGATTGGTATTATAATATTCCTGATAGAATTAAAACCTTTAGTAGAGGTGGTTATGAATATTTTCCAAAGGATGGCAATTATTTATTTACGATGTCGCAATGGTATCCAAGACTTTGCGTTTATAGCGATTTTCAAGGCTGGCAAAACCACCAATTTACAGGACGTGGCGAATTTGCTTTAACTTTTGGTACTTTTGATGTTACCATTACCACACCTGCAGACCATATTGTTATGGGCACTGGCGAATGTCAAAATTATTTTTCTACCTTAAGTGAAGCCCAAAAAAAACGTTGGGAATTAGCTCAAAATGCTACAGAACCCGTTGAAATTGTTACACTAAGCGAGGCTACAGCCGCCGAAAAAGGTAAATCTAAGGATGTTAAAACATGGATTTTTCATGCCGAAAACGTTCGCGATTTCGCTTGGACAACCTCAAGAAAATATATTTGGGATGCCATGCCAACATATATTGAAGGTAAAAAAGTGATGTGTATGAGTGGCTACCCTAAAGAAGCTTATAATTTATATCGTAAATATTCTACCAAAGCAGTTGCTCATACCATTAAAACCTACTCATATTTTTCAATTCCTTATCCCTATCCTGTTGCTCAAAGTATCGAAGCCGCCAATGGTATGGAATATCCCATGATTTGTTTTAACTACGGACGTTGTAATGAAGATGGTACCTATTCAGAAAACACAAAGTATGGCATGTTAGGCGTTATTATTCATGAAGTTGGGCATAATTTTTTTCCTATGATTGTGAATAGCGACGAACGCCAATGGAGTTGGATGGACGAGGGTTTAAATACTTTTGTTCAGTACTTAACTGAAGAATTATTTGACAATAAATATCCTTCAAAAAGAGGACCCGCTTTTATGATTGTAGATTATATGAAATTACCTAAAAACCAACTTGAACCTATTATGACCAATAGTGAAAATATTATTCAATTTGGACCCAATGCCTATTCTAAGCCCGCTACAGGATTAAATATTTTAAGAGAAACTATTATGGGACGCGAACTTTTTGATTTTTCATTTAGAGAATATGCCAGACGTTGGGCTTTTAAACATCCTACACCAGCCGACCTTTTTAGAACCATGGAAGATGCAAGTGCCGAAGACTTAGATTGGTTTTGGAGAGGCTGGTTTTATAATATCGACCCTTGCGATATTGCCATTGATACCGTTAGAACCGCCATGTTTAGCTATGATACTAGTAAAGAGTCCATAAAACAAATTATGCCCAAGTCTAAAAAAATTGATTTACCAAGTTTGAACAATTATGAAGATGTATCTAAAATTAGAAATCGAGAAGATAAATCTATTTCTTTTTTAACCGATGTGGATACCTCTTTAAGAGATTTTTATTGGCACTATGCACGTGGTCATGTTTCTATTGATACATCCATTGAATATCAAGAAACAACGCCTCCTTTAACCAATGAATTAACGGCAGCTGAAATTGAAAAGTATAAAAATTATTTCTTAACAGAAATTACATTTAAAAACATCGGTGGTTTAGTGATGCCCATTATTGTAAAACTCAATTTTGAAGATGGTTCGAACCAAATAAGAAAAATTCCTGCTCAAGTTTGGCGTAAAAATGAGAAAAAGGTCGTACAACTTTTTGTTACAGATAAGAAAGTTCGTTCTGTTAAATTAGACCCTAATCGTGAAACCGCCGATATCAACGAAAATAACAATAGCTGGCCTCAAGAACTGATTCCTTCGAAATTTACAGTATTTAAACTAAACCAACAATCTGTTCGTGGTGCAAGTCGTGGTATTAACCCTATGCAACAATATCAAAAAGAAAATCAGTCTAAATCTAAAAAAAAATAATTATGTTTAAACCAGACGTTCAAGACCAGCCTGTTTTCTTTCAAAAATATATTGATTTAGTCCATTTAAAACAAGTGCACGATATTGAAAAAAAATATTTTCCAAATATTATAGATTTTTGGGCTTCAATTCCACCTGAAAAATATTTTTATAAATATGCACCAGAGAAATGGCGAACAGTGGATATTTTAAGACATTTAATTGATTGCCATCGCGTTTTTATGTATCGGTTGTTAAGAATAGTGCGTTTAGATGCCCAAAATTTAACATCTTTCAACCAAGATATTTTTGCACAAACCGTTGCAACCTCTCCCATTAATTATACAGAATGTCTTAACGAATTATCAAGTTTATTTAAAGCTGATGCCTGTTTTTTAAAAGCATTACATGAAAATGATTTACATAAATTGGGACACTATTCTAACGGAACGAGTCTTAAAGCCAATAGTTTGTTACATATTATGATAGGGCATTGTATTCATCATCAAAATATTTATCAAGAAAGGTATCTTTAAAAAAAACATGAAGAAAAATGTATTCGGTGTTGTAGTTTTTGCTTTATTTTTTTTATCATCAAAAGCGCAATCTTTTGTAGATAATATGAATTGGCTTAATACCAATTACGCACCAGAAAAATTGCATATACATTTTGATAAAACTGTTTATTTAAGTACCGAAACCATCTATTTTAAAAACTATGTTGTAAAGAATATCAATGAATTTCCTTATAGTAAAACAGTTTATATTGATTTTTTTGATACCCAATTTAATTTATTAGGACATTTTTTAATTCCTTTAAATGAAAGTGTAGCGCATGGTTCTTTTGCAATACCAGCAGATTATGAACAACCTTATATTATAGTAAAATCTTATACTGAAAGAATGCTGAAATTAGACAGTGCTTTTGTTTTTTATAAAAAAATTCCAATTATAAATTATAACAAAAATGAAAATGCTAAGTTAACTACCACGCGAAAATCTGTTGAAAAAATTAAAATTGAATTGTTCCCAGAAGGCGGTCATTATTATGAAAATCAAAGTTCGAAAGTAGCCTTTAAGATTAGCAATCAACTAGCTTTTCCTAAAAACCTAAGCGTATTTTTATATAATAACAAAGGTAAGATAGTGGATACTTTGCTACCATTACACGATGGTATGGGGTATTTTGATTATATACCACATGCTCAATCGGTTCGGGATTTTATTTTAATACAAACAGGTTCGCAAAAAGATAGCTTTTTTATGCCACAACCATTAACTATTGGTGCCGATTTAGCCGTAGAAAATATCGATTTAGCCTATAATATTGTTGTGCATCGTACTCCAATTGTGCCACAAGCATTTAAAAATTATACACTCTTAGCAACTCAAAATTATCAATTATTATATAGTGCTAAGATTAATATGACTATTAAAGACATGGTAAGTTTTAGCATCGATAAAAATGAATTTCAGTTTCCGGCAGGCATCATTCAGTTTACACTTTTAAACGAAGCTAATATACCCATAGAAGAGCGGATTGTTTTTAATTTTACTGATAATTATAGTTTTGAACCCGAAATATTTTTTACTTCTAAAAATGTGAGTACTTTTGGTAAAAACGATTGGAACATTATTATGGACGACAAGGTATTTACAAATATGAGTTTAAGTGTCAGCGATGCTAATTTCCCTTATGATAGCTTTCAGAGTAATATGTATTCTAATATTTTGTTAGAACAAGATATTAAAGGCAAAGTGTATCATCCAGCCTTTTATTTTGACCCTCAAAATGCAGCGCGTTTCTTTTTAATTGACTTAGTAATGCTTACGCATGGTTGGCGAAAATATGACTATCAAAAAATAATAGATAGTTTTGATAATCTAAGTTTTCAGAATTTTGACGATGAATATCTCACAATATCTGGAAAATTAATAGGACAACCGTCGCAAAAATCAAAACGAACCAGTTTTATAAACGTATTGTTACAAAACCGAAATAAAAATGGTAATATCTATTTTTTAACAGTCGATTCTAACGATAAATTTCAAATCAAAGATTTTTATTTTTTTGATACATGCAAACTGTATTATTTTTTTAATACCAATACTAACATTGATGTGAGTGCTTTAAATGTAGCCATCGATAAAAAACATATTGCTATCAATGATTTAAAACCAGAGAATAAAAATAGAGTAAAGTCTAAAACATGGGAAGACTCTATAAATTTTAGTCAACTCCCGTATCTTAAAAAATTAGAAGATTATTACAAAGGATTAAAAATAGAAAACCTCGACAATGTGGTAGTGGTAGCCAAACCCAAGACAAAAATTCAACAATTGGACGAAAAATATTCACAAGGGTTATTTGCCGGTACGGCATTTTCGAGAAATTTTGATGTTGAGAGCGACCCATTTGCTCAGTTCGCACCCGATTTATTTACATATATTCAAACCAAAGTAGCAGGGTTGCAAATAGCCATCGATGAAAATGGCGAGAAGTATTTTCAATGGCGGGGGCAAAAGACTTTATTTTATCAAAACGAGTCTGAAATTAACCCTACCTTTATTCAGAATTTAAATGTTCAATCCATTGCCTATTTAAAAATTTTCCAACCGCCATTTTTTGGTTCAATTCAAGGTGGGCAAGGTGGGGCGATTTGCATTTATACCAAAAAAGGAGCGCCTGATAACGATAAAAAAATAAACCCCAATACCAATTATAAAACTATTATAGGTTATACCAGTTTCAAAGAATTTTATAATCCATCCTTAGAAGATTTAAGTAATGCTTATTATCCTGATAAAAGGACAACCTTATATTGGGAGCCTAAGGTGCTGACTGATAGTAAAGTACGGTCTTTTAATGTAAGTTTTTTTAATGCCAAAAATGTTACTGAATTTAGAATTGTTTTAGAAGGCATTGATAGCGAGGGGCGATTTACCCATATTGAAAAAATTATTAAATAAAGTATTAAAATAAAACAAATTTTAACGATGGCACAAGTTGATATTGTAGATTTAAGGTCGGATACGGTTACGAAACCCAGTTTAGGTATGCTGAATTTTATCATGCAAAGTTGTAAAGGGTATTTAGGTGATGATGTTTTTGGCGAAGACCAAACTGTGAATCAACTAGAAGATAAAATCTCTAAGATATTTGGAGTTGAGGATGCTTTGTATTGCCCTTCGGGGACCATGTCGAATCAAATAGCCATCAAATTACATACCGAACCAGGTGATGAAGTTATTTGTGACCAAAATTCGCATGTATATCAATACGAAGTCGGTGGCATCGCCGTTCATTCGCATTGTTCTGTAAAACCACTTGATGGGCTTTATGGTATTTTAAATGCACAGCAAATTGAAAATGCCATTCAACCAATTGACATCCATCGTACGGTGAGTTCTTTAGTGGTTTTAGAAAACACCCATAATAGGGGCGGGGGCAGCGTCTATAAATTAAACGATATTAAAAAAATAGAAACCGTCTGTAAAAAAAATAAGTTAAGATTACATTTAGACGGAGCAAGGATATTTAATGCCTTAGTGGCTCAAAATGAAAATCCTAAAACATTAGCAAAATACTTCGATTCTATTTCAGTTTGTTTTAGTAAAGGTTTAGGTGCACCTGTTGGCAGCGCTTTATTGGGTTCTAAGAAATTTATCGAAAAAGGCAGAAAAATAAGAAAACAATTTGGCGGCGGCATGCGACAAGCCGGTATTATTGCAGCTGGGGCTTTATATGCTATTGAACATAATATTGAAAGACTTAAAACAGACCATCAAAACGCCAGTATTATTGCCAAAGAACTGAATACCAAACCATTTATAACCAATATTTATCCAGTTGAAACGAATATTATCATTTTTGAAATAGATGAAAAACACGCTTCCGCCGCAGAATTTACCAAATTTCTTAAAACAAAACGAATTTTAGCTTTTCCAATAAGTAAAAATAAAGTTCGCTTTGTGTTTCATTTAGATATAACCAAAGAACATATTCAATATCTTAAAGATTTTATTAAAAATCTCTAAGCAACAAAAATCAGTCTTTTATCTTAACTTTTTAAAAAATATTATGTTACAATCACACAATCCAACTCAAGCAAAAGCATGGAAACATCTTGAAAATTTATATCAGCAAGCCAAAAATAAAACCATTAAACAGTTATTTACTGAAAACCCGCAACGTAGTGAAGATTTTAGTCTTAATTTTGAAAATATGTATGTGGACTATTCTAAAACACTTTTAACATTAGATATTAAAAATCAGTTGATTGAATTAGCCAAATTTTGTGGTTTACAAGAGGCTATTCAAGCTATGTTTACAGGTCAAAAAATTAATCAAACAGAGGGTCGGGCTGTTTTACATACGGCTTTACGAAACGCTTTTATAAACGAGCCCCTAATTTTAGATGGGGTGGATATTAAGATACGCATCAAACAAGTTTTAGAGAAGATGAAATTGTTTTGTAATAGAGTACAAACCGGTGAATTTTTAGGATATAATGGAAAAAAAATTACGACGATTGTAAATATTGGCATTGGCGGGAGCGATTTAGGTCCTTATATGGTAACTGAGGCTTTAAAACCTTATTGGGTAAAAGGAATTCAAACCTATTTTGTAAGTAATGTAGATGCCAATCATATCAAATTTGTTCTTGAAAAAATTAAAGCTGAGGATACTTTATTTATTATTGCGTCTAAAACGTTTACAACGCAAGAAACAATGGCAAATGCACAAACAGCTAAGGCTTGGTTTTTAAATGACGTGGGAGATAGCCAACATATTGCCCAACATTTTGTGGCGTTGAGTACAAATTCTAAAGCAGTAAAAGATTTTGGTATTGCTGAAGATTTGCAATTTGAATTTTGGGATTGGGTAGGGGGGCGCTATTCGTTATGGAGTGCCATAGGATTGTCGATTGCTTTAACCATTGGCTATAAACATTTTGAAGACCTTTTATTAGGCGCATCTAAGATGGATGACCATTTTAAGACAGCACCTTTTGAAAATAATATTCCAGTAATGATGGCTTTAGTTGGTATTTGGCATGTTAATTTTTGTAATTATAATCAGTTAGCCATTTTACCATATAATCAGTTGTTGCATCGTTTCCCAGCATTTTTGCAGCAAGCCGATATGGAAAGTAATGGAAAATATGTGAATAGACATGGAGAAACATTAGACTATTCAACAGTACCTACGATTTTTGGCGAAGCAGGTACAAACGGGCAACATGCTTTTTATCAATTATTACATCAAGGTACTCAAATAATACCATGTGATTTTATTGGTGTGGTAAATGCTACGTCTGATCATAAAAACCAACAAGATATTTTATTTGCAAATTTTATTGCTCAAACCGAAGCCTTGATGAATGGTTTAAGCATAGAAGAGGTTTGTAAAACCGAAACCAATACTAAAATTCAACCATTTAAAGTGTTTCAGGGCAATAGACCAACCATGTCGATAGTTTTAAAAGACCTAACACCTTATAATTTGGGAAGTATGATTGCTATGTATGAACATAAAATTTTTGTTCAAGGTGTGATATGGAATATTTTTAGTTTCGACCAGTTTGGGGTAGAATTGGGCAAGAAATTAGCCAATGTTGTTTTAAAAGATTTTGAAAAAAATACGAATACGCATGATGGTTCTACAGAAACATTAATAAATTTATATAAAAAATGGGTGCATGCTTCAATTTAAAGAGTTTCATATTAGACCGATAGAGAAAAAAGATAATCCGTTTTTAGCTAAAATAATTCGGGATTGTTTAGAGGAGTTTAAGGCTAATAAACCGGGCACCGTATATTTTGATAGTACTACAGATGCCTTATATGAATTATTTGAATCAAAAGAAAAAGCGGCGTATTGGGTGGTAGAAAAAGATAATGTTATCCTTGGTGGAGGTGGTATTTTCCCGACTGATAATTTGCCTGAAGATACTTTAGAAGTTGTAAAAATATATTTAGTACCGCAAGTAAGAAAATTTGGGCTGGGTAAATTTTTAATGAATTTATGTGAAGCGGAAGCTTTGAAACGAGGGTTTAAGAATTTATATTTAGAATCGATGCCGGAATTAGCTGGCGCAGTATCATTATATAATCGGTTAGGGTATAAGAATATTTGTAAAGCCCTTGGCAATTCGGGGCATTGTGGCTGCGATGTGTGGATGGTAAAAATATTAACTATGTAATCTAAAATTAAACCAATTACAAATCTATATCATTTTATTCATAAACTTAAAATAACCACAAATACAGCCATGTTTTTGGAAACTTGAACGAAACTTATCTCAAAAATAGCATAGTTTTTGTCTGTTTCGCTTAATTTTTATCAATGATACCTTATAATTTAAAAATATTTTTTTTATTAATAAAAAATTAACTAATTTTGCTCTGGAGCATTTAAAATAAAATCAATGAAAGTCGTAATTTTAGCAGGTGGTTTAGGAACAAGGTTATCTGAAGAAACCGATTTAAAACCTAAACCAATGGTAGAAATTGGAGGCAAGCCCATTCTTTGGCATATTATGAAAATTTATAACCACTATGGTTTTAACGATTTTGTCATTTGTTTAGGCTATAAAGGCTATCTTATCAAAGAATATTTTTATCATTATTATTTACATAATTCAGATATCACAATCGATATTAAAAATAATGCTACCGAAATTCATAATTACCATAGCGAAGCATTTAAAGTTACTCTAATAGATACAGGGCAGGATACCAAAACTGCTGGTAGAATACAAAAAATAAAACCCTTTTTAAATAACGAAGATTTTATGCTTACTTATGGTGATGGGTTATGTAACGTGAATATTAATGAATTAGTTCAATTTCATAAAAATCATAATAAATTGGTCACTCTTACTGCAATAAAAAACAGTCAGCGTTTTGGAACCCTAGAAATCAATGATAATTTTGACATTACATCATTTAAAGAGAAAACTAAAGATTCTGGAGTAAATTGGATAAACGGTGGCTTTTTTGTAGTAAAATACGATATTTTTAATTTTTTGGATCAAGATCTTACTCAGGTTATGTGGGAAGATGAACCCTTAGAAAACATTACTAAAGCTGGTCAACTTGTAGCCTATCAACATACAGGATTTTGGAAATGCATGGATGCTTTACGCGATAAAATTGAACTTGAAGCTCTCTGGAAACATAATAAGGCGGCATGGAAAATATGGTAAGTTTATCTGAATTTTATAATAATAAAAAAATTTACGTAACGGGACATTCTGGTTTTAAAGGCGCTTGGCTTTGTGCTATTTTACACAGGCTTAAGGCAAAGATATTTGGCTATAGTCTTGCCCCTAAAACCATAAAAGATTTATATAATTTTTTACCTAAGTCTATTTTTACAAATGATACCATAAATAATATCTTAAATTATGATGCTTTAAAAAATGACCTTCATTTGGCGCAGCCTGATATTTTATTTCATTTTGCAGCCCAACCCTTAGTTAGAGAATCATATAAAAATCCATTAGACACATTTAATACAAATATCATTGGAACATCCAATATTTTAGAAATTATTAAAGGGTTATCCCAAAAATGCGTGGTAGTTTGTATTACAACAGATAAAGTTTATGAAAATCAAGAATGGGATTATCCATATCGTGAAAATGATCGGTTAGGCGGTTACGACCCCTATAGCGCAAGTAAAGCGGCTGCCGAACTTGTTATAAAATCATTTTCAAATTCTTTTTTTAATATAAATAATTTCTCTACGCATCAAAAATCAATTTGTTCAGTAAGAGCTGGGAATGTGGTTGGCGGTGGCGATTGGTCGGTTGATAGATTAATACCAGACGTCATTAAAAGTATTCAAAATAATCAAATTCTTAAATTAAGAAACCCAGAAGCTACCCGACCTTGGCAGCATGTTTTGGAACCTCTAACAGGTTATTTACTCTTAGCTGAAAAAGTTTATCATAACCCAATTTTACAAGGCGCCTATAATTTTGGTCCATTACATAATGAAGAATTAAAAGTAAGCGAACTTATTAAAATCATTCAAAAAAACTACCACGAACTGCAAGTGTTATTCGATGACAACCCACATCCACACGAAGCCGGAAAATTAGCCTTAGATATTTCTAAAGTAACTAAAACACTCAATTGGAAACCCCAACTCAATGCAAACGATACTATTCAATGGACATTTGATTGGTATTTTCAAAATAAAACTGATATTTTTCAATTTACTAAACAACAAATTGATAAATATTTTTCATTATTTAATAAAATTTAAAATGATTAAAAACTTCAACGATACACTTCAACAAGACTTAAAAAATGCTATTCAAAACAATATCCATAAAAAAATTAAACCTGGAATCGACTATATTCCGGTTACTGGAAAAGTACTCAATGAAACTGATATTTTATACGGATTAGATGCTACAGCGGATGCTTGGCTAACTACAGGACGTTACGCCAAAGAATTTGAATTAAAATTTAAACATTTTTTTGGAGCGCGTTCTTGTTTACTTGTAAATTCTGGGTCTTCAGCTAATTTGTTAGCCTTTTATACGCTAACCTCTCCTAAATTGGGAAAAGATGCCATTCAACCCGATGACGAAATCATTACTGTTGCGGCAGGTTTTCCAACTACAATCAATCCTTTAATACAATTTGGATGCGTACCCGTTTTTTTGGATATTAATGTAAATACAGGTAATATTGATACCAACCTATTACAAGAAGCCTTAACACCCAAAACTAAAGCTGTAATACTTGCTCATACCCTTGGCAATCCATTTAATTTAGAAGTAATTAGTAATTTTTGTAAACAACATCATTTATGGCTTATTGAAGATAATTGTGACGCCTTAGGCGCAACATATAACCATAAATTAACTGGTACATTTGGGCATTTAGCTACATTTTCGTTTTACCCAGCACATCATATAACGATGGGCGAAGGAGGCGCTGTGATAGTAAACGACCATCGCTTGGTAAAAATCGCTGAAAGTTTTAGAGATTGGGGGCGTGATTGTTATTGCGAACCAGGTAAAGATAATACCTGTGGCTGCAGATTCACCCAACAATTCGGCAATTTACCTGAGGGTTACGACCATAAATACGTTTATTCTCATATTGGGTTTAATTTAAAATTAACCGATATGCAAGCCGCAATTGGGCTCTCTCAATTCAATCGTATCCATTTTTTTATTGATAAAAGACGAGATAATTTTAGCTATTTATACCATAAATTAAGTCATTTACAAGATTATTTAATTTTACCAGAAGCCACCCCTCATGCCGACCCGTCTTGGTTTGGTTTTTTAATAAGTTTAAAATCAGGAAATTCTCAACAAAGACAAGCCTTGCAAACCTATTTAGAAGAACAAAAAATTGGCACGCGGCTTCTTTTTGGCGGTAATTTATTATGTCAACCCGCATATTTAAATATTAAACATCGCATTGTTGGCGAATTAATCAATACAAATTTTGTAATGAATTGTAGTTTTTGGCTTGGAGTTTGGCCAGGACTTTCGCATGAACATTTAGATTATATGGCATTAAAATTATCAACTTATTTTATATAATGATTGTTTCTAAACTAATACATATTATTCGATATTTAATTAGACTTACAAATGCCATTATTAAATCTTTAAAAGAATATTGTAAAGAATATTTTAGTTTTTCTAGTGAAAAACCAATTCAAATGCCACCATGTATAAATGTGTTAAATTATAAAGATGATTCAGCTCAGAACAATTTAATCCAATATAATTCTTTTATTAAATTTTTATTGAATAAACAAAGTAATTTATTTTTTTGTAAAAAAAATTATAGACCAAGCATTCTTTTTATTTTGGTTGTGATATTAGAACCAATTACAAAAATGCGAATTAAAAATATAGATTTTTTAAATGTAAACTGGGCTTATTATGGTTTTAAACCCATTATTTTTATTAAAATTAAAAAATAAAATGCTAACAAATCCTATTATTTTAGAAGATTTAGAAAATATAACATCTAATAAAATTATAAATTGGGAAAGGTTTAGAAACAAAACTATTTTAATAACAGGTGCAAGTGGTTTTTTACCTTCATATTTAGTTTATAGTTTACTATATTTAAACCATAAAGACTCTAATTTTAAAATAAAAGTAATAGGTTTGGTTAGAAATTTAGGCAAAGCAACAATAAAATTCAAAGATTTTATTCAGTATTCAAACTTTAGATTAGTTGAAAATAATTTAATGCATGAAATTAGTATTAATGAAAAAATTGATTTTATTATTCATGCTGCAAGCCAAGCCAGTCCTGTATTTTATAAAACTGATCCAGTAGGTACATTAATGCCTAATATAGTAGGTAGTATTCATTTATTACAATTAGCTATTAAAAATAAGGTAGAGGGGTTTTTATTTTTTAGTTCAGGTGAAGTATATGGACTAACAGAAAATATCTCTATGCCAATCAATGAAAATGATTATGGCTATTCAGATCCAACACAAGTAAGGTCTTGTTATGGTGAAAGCAAAAGAATGGGTGAGAATCTTTGCGTATGTTATGCGCACCAACATCATGTTCCTGCCAAAATTGTACGTCCTTTTCATACTTACGGACCTGGTTGCTCATTGGATGATGGACGTGTTTTCGCTGATTTTGTAAAAAATATCACGCTCAATGAAGACATTAATATGAATAGTGACGGGCAAGCTACCCGAGCATTTTGTTATATATCTGATGCTACAATTGGCTTTTTAAAAATATTATTAAATGGCAAAATAGCAGAACCTTATAATGTAGGAAGTCCTTATGAAACAAAAATCATTGAATTAGCAGAAATTTTAGTATCTTTGTACCCAGAAAAAAAATTAAAAGTGAAAAAATTAGCCACAAGGGATGATTTAAATTATGTAAAAAGTCCAATTAATAGAAGTTGTCCCGATATATCTAAATTAAAAAATTTGGGCTGGGAATATACGATTTCGATACAAGTTGGTTTCAAAAGAATGGTTGAAAGTTATAATTATTAAAATATGAAAATAATAGATTGTACAATTAGAGATGGTGGACATTTAAATAATTGGGAGTTTGACCCAGATGTTGTAAAAAACTCTTATTATGCAGCTCTGAAAAGTGGAGTTGATTTTTTTGAAATTGGTTATAGATTCCCTTTTCAAAAAAAAGGATGTGGTGCTTATGGTTATAGTAAAGACGAGTTTTTATTTTCCACAATAGAACCCAATGATAAATGTAAATTGTTGTTAATGATTAATGCTAGTAATGCAGCTGAAGTTGAAGTAAAAGAATGTAAACCAGAATTGACTCCTATTAAAGGAATACGAGTTGCTGCTTATCCTTATGAATATGAAAAAGCATTTACATTATTGGAAGAACTAAAAAATAAAGGATATTTAGTATATTTAAATTTAATGGCTGCATCTGAAATAAATGATGTACAATACGATCAATTAAAAGAATGGAAAAATAAAAATATAATCGATTGCATTTATTTTGCAGATAGTTTTGGTTCTTTTTTACCTACTGATATACCTTATTTTATAAAAAAACTCCAATCTTTAGGTTTTGAAAATGTGGGATTTCACAGTCATAATAATTTACAAATGGCATTTGCAAATACATTAATAGCAACAGATTTAGGAGCAAATTATGTTGATGGTTCTATATATGGAATGGGACGTGGAGCCGGCAATTTGCCTATAGAAATATTTTTAGGTTATTTAGAAAAAAAAGGATTAAAACAATATAATACTGTACCTTATTTGGAAGTTATAGATAGGTATTTTTATACAATGCATAGAGAAATAGAATGGGGATATAAATTAGAAACTTTAATAGGAGGTTTAGCCAATGTACATCCATATTATATTGAAGAAATTTTTAAAAGAAACACATATACTGTAGATGAAATTTGGAATGCCACTAAAATAATAAAAGAAAATTGTCCAACTTCATTTTCATTAACAGAATTTAATCAAACTTTAAATCAAAGATTTTATACGCCAATAAATGAAGAAAATGCTGGTGAACTCATTGAAAAAATTACAGATGAATTAAGAATTATAAGAGCCGATGATGCATTTAAGTTAGAAACTTTTACGTTCCGAGACTCACATAAAAAACAAAAATTTTTAATAATTGCTAATGGTCCCTCTTTGACACAATATTTGGAAGAAATAAAAGATTTAATTAAGCAAGAAAATTTAATTACTATTGGTGTAAACAATCTGCAAAATTTAATTATTCCTAATTATCATATTTTTATTAATCGTAAAAGATTGCAAAAGTACGTTGATAAAACAAACAGTCAAAGTCAGTTACTATTCCCGTCTTATTTAGGAAAACAATTTGTTGAAGAGCATACGCAAAATTTACAATCAAAAATAAATTATTTTAATTTAGAAACAATTGATAATAATAAAGTAGTTGAATTTATTGATGGAATAAATATTAATACAATATACCCCAATGTTTCTATTGCAGCTATTGGCATTGCAAAACTAATGGGTGCAAGCGAAATTTTTGCAGTTGGGATTGATGGTTATATAGATGAGTTGAATAAAAAAATGGTTTATTTTTATAATGAAAATGACACTCCAGACAACAAAAAAATCGCATCTCTAAGATATGAAATGTTTGCCAAAGAATTAGAAAGAACAAATACTTATTTACAAAAAAACACAATTCCATTTTACATCATTACCCCAACATCACACAAAAAATATTTTAAAAATTTATTAAATTTATAAATAAAAAAAATGCAAAGTACTATTAATAATTTTGAAAACAAAATTGCTTTAATAACTGGTGGAAGTAGAGGTATTGGAAAACAAGTTTCAATTAAATTAGCAACTTTAGGAGCAACCACTATCATAAATTATAATACAAATAAAAATGAAGCATTGTTAACACAAACGAGTATTATCGAAAAGGGCGGTAAAGCTGAAATATTCAAAGCAGATATGAGTAATATTAAAGAAATTGAAAGTCTCTACAACTATATACAGAAAACCTATAAACAATTAGATATTTTAGTTAATTCAGCAGGTATTTGTCAAATTATTGATTATAGTAATATCTCAGAGGATGATTGGGATAAAATGATGGAAGTAAATTTAAAAGGAACATTTTTTAGTTGTCAAAAAGCCTTAGAAATCATGACTCCCCAAAAATCAGGTAAAATCATAAATGTTGCTTCAACCGCTGGTCAAATGGGTGGCTTTATTGTAGGAGTAAATTATGCTGTTTCAAAAGCTGGTGTTATCTGTTTAACGAAGTCTTTATCAAAACCAGCTATTAAAAATGGTATACACATCAATTGTGTAGCACCTGGATTAATTGATACAGATATGGTAGATGCTTTTCCAACACAATTAGTGGCAAACATGAAAAATAATATACCAATAAATAGACTAGGTACATCTTCTGAGGTTGCTGATTCCATTGTATTTTTGGCTTCTGAACAAAGTAGTTATTTTGTTGGTGCAACTTTATATATTAATGGAGGAACTTATTTAGGATAAAAATTTTTATTATGAAAAATATGTTTGATTTAACTGATAAAAAAGCAATCATTACCGGAGCTGGAAATGGAATTGGCAAAGCAATTGCAGAAGCTTTATTCAACGCAGGTGCTGAAATTTGTATGTTAGATATTTCTGATAATTTAGAAAATATAACAAAAGAGATTGATAATGATAGTTCTAAAATCCATTTTGTAAAAGTTAATTTGGCAAATAGAAAGGATCTAAAATTAGGATTTGAAACTGCATTAAACAAATTAAAAAGAATTGACATTTTAGTAAATTGTGCTGGAACCCAAAAACGTCATCCAAGCGAAGATTTTCCAATTGAAGACTGGGATTTAGTTATTGAATTAAATTTAACTACTGTATTTTCTATGTGTCAATTAGCGGGACGTGAAATGATAAAACAAGGACATGGAAAAATAATAAACATAGCTTCTATGTTAAGTTTCTTTGGAGGCTTTACAGTCCCCGCTTATGCAGCCAGCAAAGGAGGTGTTGCTCAATTAACTAAAACACTTACTAATGAATGGGGGTCAAAGGGCATTCAAATAAATGCTATTGCTCCAGGTTGGATTCAAACATATTTAACTAAAGCATTGGTAGGTAACCCAGATAGAGAACCCGCAATTTTATCAAGAACACCAGCCAACAGATGGGGAAAACCAGAAGATTTAAAAGGAATTGCTGTATTTCTTGCTTCATCGGCATCTGATTTTATTAATGGTGCCATAATACCTGTTGACGGAGGTTATTTAGCTAAATAAAAAATATTATATGAAAGTTTCAGACTATATTATTAAAAGATTAGAACGCGAAGGAGTAAAACACATTTTTACAGTTACAGGCGGTGGTGGAATGTTTTTAATTGATTCTTTAGGAAGAAGTGAAACAATACAATATGTTCCAAATCATCATGAACAAGCTTGTGCTTTCGCAGCAGAAGCATATTCAAGAATGACGCAAAATATTGGTGTAGCATTAATAACAACAGGACCTGCAGGTACAAATGCCTTAACCGGTGTTGGATGTGCATGGACTGATTCTATACCTTTACTAATTCTCTCTGGACAAGCCAAAACAGAACATCTAATTGAAAATTCTGGGTTAAGACAAAAAGGGTTTCACGAAGTAAATATTTCCAAAATTGCTGAACCTATAACTAAATATTCTGTAACCATTAAAAAAGTAGATGAAGTTTTATATCATGTAGAAAAAGCTTTATATTTAGCAAAGAATGGAAGACCAGGACCAGTTTGGTTAGATATTCCTATAGATATTCAATCGGCAACTATTGATTTTGAAAATTCAAAAATATTCGACCCATCCATTGAATTTCCTGAAAATACTTCTACTAATTTATTACCTGAAATTAATAAAGTTATTGAATTATTAAAAACTTCTAATAGACCAATTATTTTAGCAGGTCATGGTATAAAATTAAGTAAATCAAAAGATATTTTTTTGAAATTAATTGAAAAACTGAAATTACCTGTCATTACAACAAGAAGTGCTTTTGATGTTATTGAAAATGACCACCCTTATTATGCTGGTTTTATTGGAAATTTTGGACAAAGAGCTGCTAATTTTGCATTACAAAATTCAGACCTATTTATTAGTTTAGGTAGTAGATTAGCAGTAACAACGGTTGGTTACGAACCACATTTATTTGCTCGCACAGCTAAAAAAATTGTAGTTGATATTGACCCAGCACAACTAAAAAGTAGTTTTTTAAATATCGATATTCCAATTTTATCAGATGTTAAAAATTTTATTGAACTATTACATAATTCATGTAATTCTAAAGAATTTCCTAATACTGAAAATTGGATAAAAAAAATTTATCATTGGAAAAACATATTTCCTAATGTTACTGAAGATATGAAAAATGATACTAATTTTGTAAGTTCCTATTATTTTTATGATATATTGTCAGATGAAATGAAACCTGATGATATACTTGTTTGGGATCAAGGTGCAGCCTACCATTGTGCCGCAGTTGCTTTCAAACTTAAAAAAAATCAAAAAGCTTTTAGTAATGAAGGGTTTACTCCTATGGGTTATGGTATAGTTGCTTCTATCGGTGCATCTTTTGCCTCCCCAAATCAAGAAATAATTTCCGTTAATGGAGATGGTGGTATAATGCTTAATTTACAAGAACTTCAAACTATTTATTATTATAAACTTCCTATAAAAATATTTATTTTTAACAACGATGGTTATACCAGCATTAAACACACGCAACAAAATTTCTTTCAAGGATTTTTTGTTGGAGTTGATACTAAAAGTAATTTATCTTGCCCAAATTGGGAAAAAATTGCTTACGGATTTCAAATGCCTTTTTTAAAAATTAATAATAGTGTTGATTTAAAAGAAAAATTAAAAATGGCTTTATCTACAAAAGGTTCTATTATTATTGAAGTTATGCTAGATCCATTGCAAATAATTCAACCAAGAATAAAATCTGAACGCCTACCTAACGGTAAGATGGCGTCTAAACCTTTTGAAGACATGTTCCCATACTTAGACAGAGAATTATTAAAAAATGAAATGATTATAGATTTAATTAAATAAATAAATAACGCCATGTTTAAATCTGTAATTTTTGATTTCGACGGTGTAATAGCCGACACGATGCACGATAATTTTTTAGCCTGGGAAAAAACATTTTTACACTATGGCGTTCAAATTAATCAATTAGATTATTTTTTACTTGAAGGTGCTGGTAGAAATGAAGTTGGTAAATATTTTATTCAAAAATATAAACTTAAACAACATGATTTACTTGAAATTGTTAAACTAAAAGAAACAAATTATCTACTAAATAACCATTTTAAAATTTACAGTTATGTTCTTGATATTTTAGAGTTTCTAACTTCAAAAAACGTGGCTTTGGGCTTAGTTACTGGCGCTTCCAAAGATAGAATATTTAACTCTTTAAACAATAAGTTATTAAGTTATTTTAAAACTATCATCACGTCAGACGAAGTAGAATTTGGCAAACCTAATCCAGAACCTTATTTGAAAGCTATTCAAAATATACAACTCTTACCAGAAAATTGCTTAATAATTGAAAACGCCCAATTAGGTATTCAATCGGCAAAATCCGCTGGATGTAAATGCTGGGCAATCACCACAACACTCCCTAAACAACATTTAACCCTTGCGGACTTAATATTAAATAATCACCAAGATGTTTTTACTAACATAAAAAAAATATATGAAAATTAAAGAAATTAAAAATCAATTTACGTATCAACATATTTCAAAACCTTCTCTCATCCAATTATTATTTGAAAAGCATCTTGTTTTACAAGATTTTTCAGAAAGTCTTCATGACACTGAAATTTCTAAAATTGTAATTGAAAACAACAACGTTTACTTTACTACAACTCCGCATAATAAAAAAATTGCAAGTTCTACATTTAAAATAGATTTTTTAGACCAACGTAATGTGCCTTTAGAAGCCTTTAATTTTAATCATTACGAAAAAAAAGATGCTCAAATTATTTATAATCTAACAAATGATAATTCAACTATAATAGATATAGGTGCAAATATTGGCTGGTACTCAATTCATTTAGCTAATTCCTATCCTAATGCTAAAATTTATGCTATAGAGGCTTTACCAGATACATTCCAACATTTTAAACTAAATGCCGATTTGAATACTAAAAATAATAACTTATTTTTACATAATATTGCATTATCAAATAAAAAAACAGAATTAACTTTTTTTTATGACCCCTCACAAAAAGGTGCATCATCCTCCGAAAATATAATGAATAATGATACCCTCACAAAAGTAAAAGTAGAAGCAATACCATTAGATGATTTTATAAGTAAAAATAATATCTCCCAACTTGATTTTGTAAAATGTGATGTAGAAGGTGCAGAATTATTGGTTTTTCAAGGAGGAATAAATACTATTAAAAAATTTAAACCAATTATATTTACAGAAATGTTAAGAAAATGGTCTGCTAAATTTAACTACCATCCCAATGATATAATAAAATTATTTAATGATCTAAATTACAGCTGTTATGTTACCGATGCTCAAAATACATTAACAAAAATTCTTGAAATTACAGAAAATACAACTGAAACAAATTTTGTTTTTTTGGATAATGAAAAACAAATTTATTAAAAAATGAATAACAAACAACTAAATGTTATTGGAATTGGTTTATTTATTTATATAATAGGTATATTTTATTTTTATACATTTTTAAACTTATTTCATATTTTACCCAATAGTATTTATGCATATATATATACTTTTATTTTTTTATTGGGGTTCAATTATTTTTTATATAAAAAATTTAATTATACTGTTAAAAATTTGATTTATTTTTCCCTTTCATTTTTATGTATAATAGTTTTCTCAATATTAATCAATTTCTATTTTGATGATATTTCTTTTGATGGACAAATGTATCATTTAGAAGCAATCCATCAAATGATAAACAATTGGAATCCAATTTATGAGCAACCTCTACCCCCATTTAATAATAAATTGGGTATCGATTTACAAATAGTACTTAAATGTTTTGCAAAATCGGGCTGGTATGTAAATGCACATTTTTATTTATTAACAGGAATTTATAATGCAAGTAAAATTACAAATATTATTTTAGCAATTGCGTTATTTTTTATAAGTTATTACAATATTTATAAAATCAGTTCTAATGTAAAAATTAGTTATTTAATTGCAACATTGATTTCTTTTAACCCTATATTTTTAAATATGTTTTTAAGCAATATGATTGACTTACAAGCAGCTTATAATATATACTTATTAATCATTTTAATATTAACATATTTAATAAATAAAAATAATATAACTCTTTATATAATTATGTTTATTATACCTTATCTTATAAATATAAAAGTTACTATTTCTGTTTATGTATCCATATTAT
>JASGCT010000028.1 GCA_030053915.1 Alphaproteobacteria bacterium | reverse complement strand
TTTTTAAAATTGTTAGAAGCTCAACTGATGGTGTATCATAAGCATAGCACTAAAAGCTATCAATTTTTACATTTAGATTCTATTGGCGATTTTAATGCTTTAAATAATTTATTTTTTCAGATATTAGCTCGAAAATCATCAGACCGTGCGCTCGATCTTCAAGAAAAATTTAACCATATTCCCTATTTAAATTCTTCGCTTTTTGAGCCTACTGATATTGAGCAGTTAGGCATATTTGTTCATAATCTTGATAACCAAAAATCCTTATCCATTTATAGTGCAACGGTACTTAAAAATAAACAAGGTGTTAAAAAATCGGGGCAAATTGCAAGTTTACACTATTTGTTTGAATTTTTAAATGCGTACGATTTTGGCGGTGAAACGATGGATAATAATCTTCAAGAATCGCCTAAGACGCTTATCAATGCGGCGGTTTTGGGTTTGATTTTTGAAAAAATAAATGGCTATAAAGATGGTTCATTTTTTACACCCGGTTTTATTACAATGTTTGTATGCCGCGAAACCATTCGTCAAGGCGTTTTACAAAAATTCAACGAAGGCTTTCCGAGCTTAAAATTGAAACATTTTGACGATATATTCAATCTGATACCTAGAATCATTACAAAAGCCAAAGCCAATGAATTGGTAAATAGTCTTAAAATTTGCGACCCTGCCGTTGGTTCGGGGCATTTTTTAGTTTCTGCATTAAACGAACTGATCGCCGTAAAAAATGATTTACAAATTTTAGAAGATAAAGATGGTAAATCGTTGCACCGTTATGACGTTGAAGTGGTTCATGATGAATTATTGATTACCGATGAAAATGGTGATATCTTTGAATATATCCCGTTTCATAAAGAAAGTCAACGACTTCAAGAAGCGTTGTTTCGCGAAAAACAAACCTTAATTGAACGTTGTTTATTTGGGGTTGATATCAATGCCAACTCGGTAAAAATATGCCGTTTAAGACTATGGATAGAACTCTTAAAAAGTGCTTATTATAAAAATGCCACTGAATTAGAAACTTTACCCAATATTGATATTAATATCAAGTGTGGTAATAGTTTGGTGAGTCGGTTTGCTTTGAATGCCGATTTAAAACAGGCTTTAAAAAAAAGTACTTGGACAATAGCCAGTTATAAGCAAGCCATAGAAACCTACCACAATGCCCAGAATAAAGAACAGAAGCGGGAGATGGAAACATTAATTTTACATATTAAACAAAGTTTTACCACCGAAATTAGAATGAATGATCCTTTAAAAAATCGTTTAGATAAATTAGCTAACGAATTGTATCAACGTTTTACAGGCAAATATTTATTTGACTCTGAGCATGCGTACGAAACAAACAATAAAGCGAACGAAATAAAGCGTCAAAGAGAACAGGCACAGTTAGAATATGAAATAAAAAATTTGAACGCAAAAATAGAGGACATCAAATCGAATAAAATATACGACCAAGCTTTTGAGTGGCGGTTTGAATTTCCAGAAGTTTTAAATGACGAGGGTGATTTTGAGGGTTTTGATATTATTATTGGCAACCCACCATATATTCAGTTGCAAAGTTTAAAAGATGTTGCCGACCAATTGCAACAAGGTCATTATGAAACCTATAGTAGAACTGGCGATATCTATTCATTATTTTATGAAAAGGGCAATATGTTGTTAAAAAAGGGCGGTTTTTTGGGTTTTATAACCTCGAATAAATGGTTGCGAGCGGGTTATGGTAAAGCCACCCGTAATTATTTATTAAAACACACGCAACCCTTATTGTTGGTAGATTTAGGAAGTGGTGTGTTTGATGAAGCTACGGTAGATTCTAATATCTTGATATTCAAAAAAGAAACCTGTAGTAAGTTGTTTGCGGCAATCGATTTTAGTAAACAAAAAAACATCCAAAAAATAATGTTAGATGCGAAGGATATTGTTGAAATTTTGCCAAAATTAGATGAGAATTGGACTATCAGTAACCTGATAGAATTAAGAATAAAAAACAAGGTTGAACGGCTTGGGAAACCCTTGAAAGAATGGGATATTACTATAAATTATGGTATTAAAACAGGTTTTAATGAAGCGTTTATTATAACTGGGGCAAAGCGAGCCGAGCTTATTGCTGCAGACCCAAAGAGTGCCGAGATTATCAAGCCCATTTTAAGAGGACGAGATATCAAACGTTACAAAGCCGAATTTGCCGATTTGTGGTTGATTGCTACCTTCCCTTCTTTAAAAATTAATATTGACAACTATCCTGCTATTAAAAAATATTTAGAAAGTTTTGGGAAAAAGTTGCATCAAACAGGCGAAGAGTACACGGATGCATTTGGTGTTACAGTTAAAAGTAGAAAACAGACTCATAATCAATGGTTTGAATTGCAGGATTCAATTGGTTATTATAAAGAATTTCAAAAAGAAAAGATTGTTTGGCCAAGTGTTGGACAAACTTTTTATACTAAGGTTGAAAAAGATATTCTATTGTTAGATACGAACTATTTTGCGGTATTTAAAAACCAGAAAATAAGTAATTATATATTTGGGATATTAAATTCAAAGGTTATAATTAACTGGATTAATAAACATGATACGACCTTAGGCGAGGTTGCATTTCGACATTATAAATATAATTTTGAAAACATCCCAATTCCTCAATTAAATTTATCCAAACAAAAGCCATTGATATCTTTAGTGGATAAAATTTTAGATAATAAAGCCCGAAATGAAGATACAACGACCCTTGAAAAAGAAATCGATATGTTGGTTTATAAATTATATGAATTAACACCTGAAGAAATACAATATATTGAAAATCAATGATTAAAATTTTAAAATAGTGTTTTTATTCTTTTTTAAATCCTTTTAATCCCAAAAAATTATAAGCTAATTTAGATTTGATGGGTGTTTGAATAACAGGTTTGGTATCAATTTTGGTTAATTGTCCATCTGCACTTATCTGAAATGAAAGTATCGAATAATCTGAAAATGATTTTAAAGTAAACAAAAAATTATCGAGCGATAAAAGTTCTGTATTATCTTGAGAATTGTTAGGTAATGTAATAAAATAGGTATCATTTCCGATGGCATTATTGATTGGAATTAATCCATTGTTTAAATCATTTTTAAAAACCGAGATGGCATTTGCATTTGAACTTGATACAAAAACGAGTTGTAAAATTGGGTCAACGTAGATCCAACATGCGGCTACATTATAGTCATTTGCTGTAGAAAAGTTTTGTATTTTTTTGAGACTGGGGAGCACTTGTAAGGTTGTTACAGAATTATCATTTTTTTCTGTTACTAAATTTGCATTGGTAGTATAAATAAATTTGTCGTTAGGACTCCAATAAAAAGCCACTGTATTACAAATGCCTGCTTCTGCATAGGTTTGTCTATTAAAAGCAGGATTTGGATTGCTAATAGATTGTGACATATTATAAACAACCACTTGGCTTGGTTTTATATCGTTAAGGTTGATATCCAAAGGGTTAGACGTTATATGGGGAATACCGTTGGTAGACATTGCAAATTGCGAGCCGCTATTATTAAATGCTACTTGTTCTACCCCACCTTGACTATTTTCAAAAGATTCAATAGTTTTTACAAATTGAAACTCGCCGGTTACTGCGTTTAATAAAAATAATGAGACGTTTCTGAGCGGTTCAATAACATGTAAATTTTGATAGTACGTTTTATTTGGGTAATAGATTTTATTGATGCCAGTATCTAATATCAAAGGATAGTCGAATTGATTTGCCACTAAAACATGATAAAAATTATCAGAAGTTAAGGTGGTATTTGTAATAAAATTATACCTTGCTTGTGTTGCTGAAATTGATACAGGACGCTTCCCGTGGCTTGAAAATTTATTAATAAAATTAAGGCTACCTGTAGATTTATTGATACTAAAAATAGAAATATCATCGCTACCTGGATTTACAACTATAAGTTTATCTTGCACAATTAATAAACCGCCTTGCGAAGCAAAAATTCCTCTTGTAGGTGGATACCTATTGGTATCAACACCACCAAGTCCATTCGTTTCAAAGGCTTGTTGATTTACAATAAACCCATTGCCATCTACTTCAAAACAAACAACTTTATTACCTCCATAACCATTTAGACTGGTATATAAAAAAAAGGTTTTAGCGGGATTTAGATTACTGTTTTTATTGCAACTAAGAATTGAAATTAAACATATTATGATTACAAATCTTAATATATTCATAATTTATGTTTTTAAAAATATTAACCAATATTATAATTTTAAAATTTTATACGTGCCATCTAAAGTACGCCCATTTACACTTACAAAATAAACACCTTTAGGATAATTGGATACATTTAATTTAACGAGCCTGTTACTGGGGATGTTATGCTGCGACTGATACAGAACACTACCCGATTCATTGCTTAATATCACCTCGGCTTCTGTATCATCACCACTTAAAAATAGGTTCAATACATTATTTACAGGATTGGGATACACGACTATCGATTCTGAAACAAACACTTCTTCCGTATATGCGCCTTGACATACATTATCCGTATTTACTTCTATCGTATTTAAACCCGCTTTCAAAAGCACATCTATCTTAGAAGTATTGCTTGTAAACACCGAACCATTCACACGCACTTGATAGCTTGAAGCTCCCTGTAAATTTAAAGTCAGCTGTTTAGACTGAGATTGCAATTCGCTATAACCAGTTATGGGTAATGGTTGCTTGATTACGGCTGTAATACATTGCTGATAGTAGCTTTCGGGGAAGCCGTCTAAGGTGATACATACGTTATAAGTGCCCGTATCTAACAAAATAGACGCGTATGATTTGCGGAAGGTAGCTAAGGATGTTACTGTATTATAAACCCCTTGCAAATTTACCCTAAAATTATAAATTGTATCGCTTGGTATAATATTTATTGAACCATTGATAGACCCCACACATGAATTATCACGGGTAGTTATATTAAAATAATTAACACCAAACAAGCTACTAATTTTTTTATAAACTACCCGAACTGTATGATTTTTATTAACATCTACAAAAGTATAACTTGATACCGAATCGTTATATAAAACGCCGTCCACCATTACCGAATCTAAAATATAACCCAAATCTGCCGAATATGTAATTTGAGATTTTCCTAAGTAAGGCACTACAGTGGTCGGTGAGATACTGCCATTAGCAACACTTGTACTAATAGTATAACTTAAATTTATGATAGAAGAATAAACCACGGCGATACTTTGATTAGTTGTAATATTATTAAATGTATAACCCATTGTAGAGTCGTTTACAACAATGCCATTTACGGTTATGCGTTGTAATATAGTATTCGCATTTCCACGATAGGTTACCCTATAATTACTACCTCTTAATACGGCACGAGACGGTGAAATATTGCCATTAAATACCGAAGTAGTTATTGTGAAATTACCTACAGGCGCCAATTTAAAAACTACCCGAAGGCTATGATTAGCACGTATCGAACTAAAGGTAAACCTATTCAATGAGTCCACATATACATTACCATCAACCACCACACTATCTAACACGTAACCAGCATTCGGCGAGTAATTGTAAACCAAGGTTGAATCGTAATTTACTACACTGGTACCTACTGGCTCAATGCTACCATTTACACTGTTTGCCACGATACTAAAAGTTTTTATTTTAAACACCACCCGAATACTTGAATCGCCTTGAATGTTTTGTATTGTATAACTATTGGTGCTTGCTACTACCCTTTTATTAATAATAATGCTATCAATTAAATAGCCTGCTAAAGGCATTATACTAAAGGTTTTAGATGTATTATAATCTGCCGTAATTGTGCCTTGTGGGTTTATACTTCCACCAATACCCGCAGATGCTGTAATATTAAAGATTTTAATACGATATTTTACCACAATATTCGAGTCGCCTTGAATATTATTAAACGTATAAGCACTCACCGAATCACGGGTAATTTGTGCGCTGTAACGATTGTTGATAAAGATACTATCTAAAACGTATCCCGTGTTACCACTATAGGTTATTCGAACCTTGCTGCCGAGTGTTGTACTAACACTATTGGTAATATCTCCATTTACCACGCGCGTACTTATAACCCGAATGTTCGCACTTGGGATGATAGTTGCTGTAGTATCTGAAGGTGCTGATTCTAAACCCCATATATTGGTAGCCGTTACATAAAAACGATACGGTTGACCGTTCGTTAAACCATTGATAGTAATAGGACTATGGATGCCTTGCACTTTTAGAGAAGCGCCTGCAGCATACACCGTATAATACGCTATCGCACTACCATTTAATATCATGGGTTCATCAAAACTTATTATTGATTGTCCATTGCCATTAGTACCTACAATAGTATGTGGTGCATCAGAGGCTATCGCCTTTCTAAACAATACCCGCAAGCTTCCGGCGGCGATAATATCATTAAAATCAACCGAATCGATACGTCTGCCAAGTGCGCTGCCATTGGCAAAACCGTACACCATGCTACCATTTACAAAAATGCTGTCTATAAAATAACTATCTAAGGCATTGATCATAAAACGTTGGTTGCTACCATAACTGTAATTGGTAGTACCAGGATTTACTATACCACCACTACCTGCTGTAACCACAATCCTAAAGGTTTTCAAACGAAATACTACCCTAATACTACCATTGCTTTGCACATTTGTAAAGGTAAAACGCGTTAAAGAATCGGCTGTTATCTGGGCATTATAAATACCATTTATAAAAATACTATCCACCTGATAACCCGTTGAAGGCGTATAATTAAAAGCCCTTGAAACACCATAATTCACAATACTATTGCCTTGTGGCGAGATGATACCATTGGAACCGCTATTGGCACTAATCGTAAATGTTTGTATTTTAAAATTTACTTGAATGCTTGAATCACCACGAATACTATCCATCGTATAGGTGGGTGCGTTTGGTATTAATCTATTATTAACATAAATACTTTCTATTTCGTAACCTGTATTTGCCGTAAAGTTAAAACGCTGTTGGGCATTATAATTTACCACAAAATTACCTTGTGGGTTAATACTACCACCAACGCCAGCCGAAGCTGAAATTGAATAGATTTTAATACGATACTTTACCAAGATATTTGAATCGGCTTGAATATTATAAAAAGTATAACCACTTACAGAATCACGCGTTATTTGTGCATTGTAGCGATTGTTAATAAAAATACTATCTAAAACATAACCCGTATTGGCAGTATAAGTAATGCGAACATTTGAACCAATAAGCGTACTAACACTATTGGTAATACTACCATTTACTGCCCGAGTTGACACCACACGGAAATTAGCACTTGGTATAATATCGCCTGTAGTATCCGAAGGCAAAGACTCTTGACCCCAAATATTGGTTGCTGTTACATAAAAACGATACGCTTGATCGTTGGTTAAGCCAGTGATGGTTATCGGACTTTGCAAACTTGTAACCGTTCTATTATTACCTACAACATATAATGTATAGTATGCAAGCGCAGAGCCGTTAAGTTGTGCAGGTTGGTTAAAACTAATAATTGCTTGGGCATCGCCATGCGTACCAACAATATTTTGTGGCGGTTTCGAGGCTAAGGATTTTCTGAAAACGACTCTAAAATTCGCATCAGCCATCACATTCGTAAACGCTACTGAATCCATTCGCTTACCAAGTTCTAAACCATTTTTAAAATTGTAAGTATTGATACCATTTACAAAAACACTATCAATAAAAAAGCTATCGGCGGCGTTTATTCTAAATAAAATTGATTCTCCGAAAAGCACACGGCTATTACCAACCGGCGTTATTGAACCTCCTACACCTGAACTTGCACTTATTGTAAATGATTTTAGTTTAAACACCACCCGAATACTTGAATCGCCACGAATATTGCTAAACGTATAACGATTAAGACTATCTTGAGTTATTTGAGAATTAAACACATTATTAATAAAAATACTATCTATAATATAACCTGTTGTACCTGAATAGTTTACGATATAATCTTTGTTTATTTGAATTTTCAGCCCCGTACTTATGGTACCATTTTTAACAGAGGTTGTGATTAAAAAAGAATCGGGAATGATCACATTAATAGTATAGTTTGTGGTAGTTTTACCATATCTATTTTGAGCTGAAATCGACAAAGGGTATTGTGCCATTGGCGTTGTATTAGAGATACGAACCACACCTGAATTATTGATACTAAAATAATTAGGGAATGCATTATCATTGATAATAAAATTAACCATCTCACGGGCGTCGCCATATTTAAATTGAGGTTGATTTGATGTGCCTTCTATGCCACGATATATATTGAATTCCGAAGGTATATATCTTAAATTCTGGGGTGGGGTTTTAACTATATAATTACTAAATACTCTAGAAGGATTATTGAGCCCACGAATATAAAACGTATCATTCATAATCTGGGTATCTGGTAATGCCGCATACCAATAATTAGTAAAACCAACACGATTCACATTTAACCAATTTTGTTGGCGATTGACGCTGATTTGCAAAATTTCATCTGCTAACAAAGTATCCTTAAATAATCCAGATACATACACCAAATTTGTATCTTGTTTAAATTGAATCGATTGATTATTATTATTTAAAATGGTTGTGGGTTGATGAAGCGCAATGTGGGCTTGAGATTGGTTTATGAAGGTGTCATGCGCAAGCAATTCTAAAGAATCGGCTAAATAATAGTTGACTGATAAAGGCAAATAATAATATAATTTATTATACAAACTTGGGTAGATGGCTGTATTTTTAAATTGGTTGATACTTTGTTCGGTTCGAGCCAGTTTCCAAAATCTAAACTCGTTGTAATAGCCATTATTAACAAACCCGTTGTTACCAACATTATTAGCAACACCTAAAAGGTTACTACCAAAATTACTATTATTGGCTTCAGGAACATTAGAAAGCGTATATACTAGGATACCATTCACATAAAAATTCAGAGACTGATTGATATTACTATACACAATGGCATAATGATTCCATTGTTTTAAGTTGAAGGCTTGCGCATTGACATCGAAATAATTTTCTGCTCCATGAAACCAAAGATGAAATGAATTTTCGCTTGTACTATTAGATTCTAAAAATATCCCATCGGTTGTACCGCCGGCATTTCTAAAATCGAGAATGGGCACATAATTAGGATTTTCTAATTTGCATTGATACCAAAACTCAATGGTATAATCGCCCGTAAAGTCTAAGTTTGAGGGTAATTGTAAACCATTGACACTGCCAAATTCGGTTGTATTTTTAACTTCTAAATAGCTATTTTTATAAAAATACAAAGTATCTGGATAAGGTAGGATATTTAAAATAATGGTATCTTTAACGGTGTATAATACATTGGGTGGATACGAACTGATAATTTGGGGGATTATTTGATATAAACCGGATGCTAATTTATTATTAAAAGTAATGATCCCAGATATTGAATCTATCTGTATGTTATTATTGGAATTATTAAATAAAGAAAATCTTACTTGAGTGCCTCCGCCGTTGTTAAAGTTCAATGGTGTGATGAAGCCAGAATCGCCTGCAAAATATTGATATTGTATGGTATCATAATTCAAAATAGGATTTAAAGGACGAACATCAAAAGTATAATATAAAGTAGCGCTATTGATATAGTTATAGGCAATTAGTTGAATACTATCTAAACCAATGCTTAATGTATCTGGGAAATAAATTTTACCTGTTAAACTATCAATTGAAATACCTCGATAATTGGGTCTTGCCAACCTAAATTTAGGTTTTGAGCCTGTTAAATAAGGGGAGGCACTGCTATCTTTAAGACTAAAATTAAGATTTTTAACTGCAATATTATAATTAAAATTTCTTATAGAATCGCCTACAACTAAATTAAAGATTGCTGTATCAGCCCCTCTCGCATTCTGTATTAACACCTTGATTTTATTTATTTGTAAAGGAATTTCTTCGTTCCAAGTAATAATGCCTGTAGTATTATGTAACGAAAACGCATCGGTATTCGAACTTAATAGTTCATAATTATAATGGCTATCAAGGTTAAAGCCAATGTGTGGTTTGGCTAATCCAGGTATTTGATTCACCAGATATTGCGCTACATAATTAAAATTATAGGGCGTTGTAGCAATGGGTAAAGAGTCGAAACGTCTAACCGCACCAATACTTCGGGCATAAATATTTCCAGATACAAATCTTGACGGTACATGCACTTGCCATTGACGTGTGGCTGGAAATAAGGTGGCTTCAACCCACTGCACACTATCAACACTAATTTCAATGCGCTCGCCAGGTTCAAAATTGGAGGCAACCTCACCATACGCTTCTATGTCCATGGTATCCCTTAAATATTGGGCACCTGTTGAATTGGTACTGGTAACAATGGATGGCTGATTTAAAGCAATAGCAGATTGGCTAACATTATATAACAAAGTACTATCTTTTATTGACGTTGTTTTGGGATAATAAACATCATCTGCTAGAGGTAAATAATACAATAAACCACTACTAAATCGACTTATAATGGGTTTGAAATTATTTCGAATTTGACTGGCTGAACGGGTGGTTTTCCAAATTTTAAAATCTGAAAACTGCGCTTCAACACCAGCATCATAATAAAGATAATTAGACCGTCCAATAAAATTATCGGGTAGTGTATCATAAAATGTATTGGTAAAATGATAATAAGCACACACTTGAATGCCATTAATATATAATATGGCAGTATCGGGTTTAAAACTAACCGCATAATGATTCCAATTGAGCGGATCTATATTGAAATTATTAAAATTTAAGGTACTATCGCGTCCAAAAATATCCCAATTGAACGTTGATTGAGACGCAAAAGAGATAAACATTTTAGAAGCATACGGGAAACCGAAATCAAAAATTCTGTCTTGATTTCCATTAATATAATCTGCCTTAAACCATGTTTCAATTGTAAAATGAGAATCTAATTTTAATTTGGGTAATCGAATATAATCAACAGGACCAGGATAAAAGGCATTATAACTTCTCGTTGTGGTTTGAAACGAACTATTTTGATAAAAACTAATTTTATTTTCAGTTGCCGGTACAATGGTAACTACATAATTTATGGTATCACTTAGGGAATAATATTTACCATAATTAGTTATTTTAATCTTTAAAGGGTACATGCCAACATCTACATTATCTGCCCACGACATAACACCCGAAATGGTATCGAAGGCAAAACCATTCGTTGGGTTTAAAAGTTGAAGTTTAGAATTAAAGGTATCTCTAAAACTTGGTGCCACCGAAAATCCTGCTTCATTGTTCAATGCCCGCACGGTATCGATACTATAAACTAACTGTGGCGTTTGGGCAAATTCATAATCAAGGGTTAGGCTTGCCGTATCATAACCTCGCGTATTAGTAGCTTTAGCAAAAATTTTATAAGTACCCGTTCTTAAAGTGCTAAGCCACTGTATTTGACCATTGTCTTCATCAATACTAATATCCGCGGTATTTGGAACAATAGAATCGAGGCTAAAAGTATATAAACTATCTACGTTAAAACCAAGACTTGGTTTGGGTAAATTCAACAATTTTGTTTCAGAAGATAATCCATAAAACTGTTGTTGAAACCTAAACTGATACGGTAATACTAAAATAGGAAAAGAATCAAAATTTCGATTTAATACACTACTTCTAGCTCTTACAATACCCGAAATTAAATTTGTGGGTAGTTTTGCCTTCCATTGTTTGGCATTTGCATATTGCGTGGCAGTAATCCAATTCATAGTATCTAAACTCACTTGAATGGTTTCGTTCATTCTAAAGCTATCGCTAATCTGTCCATAAATATATAAACCATTCGTATCACGCAAGTATCGTGCTCCTGAATCATTTTTGCTAACTATCACCGCCGGCAAAATTTCTGAAATCGCCGCTTGGCTTTTGTTCAATAAGGCAGTTTGATTGGCAATATGTTTAGTTTGCGGATAATACACATCATCCGAAAGTGGCAAATGGTAAACCAATCCACTACTCAATGGATTGATAATCACACTTTTATAATCCGTAATTTGCTGAAGGGTTCGGGTTGTTTTCCAAACTCTAAAATCAAAAAATTGACCTGGTGTAGAACCTCCAATATTATTATCATTTGCCCTCGCAATATAATTATTGCTTAATAAAATATCCAAATTTTCAGTTCCTAAAATACTCGTACTGCCTGTTAATACGTTATCTAGATACAAATAAACTTGATTATTACCAACAGTGATCGCAACATGATGCCATTGTTTAAAATTGGTATTTACGGGTGGGGTTATGGCAATCGGTAACCCATTACTAAATACCCTAAAAATAATTTGTCCACTACTATTTAAGCCTAAAGCAATTTTAGAATTTATGATAGAAGTTCCAAAATCAAAGATTCTGATCGTACGGTCTTGTAAAAAATTATCATTCAATTTAAACCAAGTTTCTATGGTAAAATTTGTTCCAAGATTTAATGGTGGTAACATAATATAATCACCATCCGAAGCTGGCGTTACATTTGTAGTGGTTTGAAAAATACTATTGGCATAAAAACTTATACTATTGGTATTCGGTGAAATGATTTTGATTGTAAGGCTTACGGTATCGCTGGAAACGTATTTTGGACCATTGTTTGTTATGGCTATTTTCAATGGATGGAAGCCGATTGCTAAGGTATCGGGCCAAGATATCACACCTGTTATTGAATCTACAGTGATGCCCACTGTGCCACTTAGAAGTTTTATCTTTGGATTCAACGTGTCGTATAATCTTGGTTTTGAGGTATAATTCAAATCGCCAGTGATGGCTAAAGCCGTAAACGTATCAAACGCATACACAATACTTGGGGTGTCGCCTTTTATGTAATTGATTGTAATAGACGTTGTATCCCAACCACGACTGTTGCTTGCTTGAATTTTAAGTTGATACAAACCAAGTGCTAAACTACTATCCCAAGATATTTCGCCCGAATTGGCATTTATTTGGATGAGATTTGTTTGAGGTGATTTTGAAAGAATGGTAAAATGGTAGAGGCTATCTAAATTCATGCCTAGCTGTGGCTTAGGAGTTATTTTATAAGAATCTAAATTGGAATATACTTGAATTTGTGGTTGATATTTAAATAAATAAGGTCCTGATGCTACGGGTAAAGTATCGAAAGTTCGCATCAGTAGCGCATTGGTACTTCGGGCTCTAAATAACCCAGAACCAAAATTATTAGGTAATTTTAATGACCATAATTTAGGTGCTTTCGTTGCCGCCAATTTGGTGGCTCTTAACCATTGTAAACTATCAAAACTCACTTCTATAGTTTCGTTAGTGGCAAAACTATCTTTAACTTGCCCATACACATATAAAGCTGCAGTATCACGAATATATTTGGCAGATGTATCATATTGACTTATAACCTTAGCGGGTATTTTTAAAGCAATGGCAGACTTACTGGCATTCGGTAAAATGGTATTATTGGCAATGGGGCTTGTGCGGGTAGTATAGATCGTATCGGTTAAGGGGAGGTAATAAAATAATTGGCTACTATAAGGGTTTATTTTAGATTGGTAATTATTATAAATATCCTGAGACGAACGGGCGGTTTTCCATAGTCTAAATTCGGAATATGAAGCTGGTTTTGAACCTTCAGCCTCAACATTGGATCGCCCAATAAAATTAAATCTTAAACTATCAGGATTAAAAAAATCGGCATTTTCACTTGCGGGAGATGATACTTTAACACCATTAACATAGAATTGAACTTTATTTTTATTAAACACTATGGCAAAATGATTCCAAAATGAAAGATCGGTATTTAAATTATAAGTGCCTGTCCCATATATTCTAGAATATGCATAATAATTTAATTGCGTAAGGGAACCAATACCCAAAATAATATGATCATCTTGGGCAAGATTAAAATCATTTAAAGCCTGCGAAAAATCAAAAACTCTTGGTATATCGTTGCCTAAAAAGGAACCCTTGCCATCGAATTTATACCAGGTTTCTATGGTAAATTGGTCGCCTAAGCTAAAAGCAGGTAGCTGTATATAATCGCTTTTTGCCGAACTGGTGTCTTTTGATGTTTTAAAAACACTGTTTTGATAAAAACTAATGGTATTAATATTTGAAGGGATCACACGAATTTTAAAAGACACCGTATCGCCAATAATATAGGAGGCGCCATAATTATTAACGGCAACACTTAAATTATAGTCGCCAATTGCTACTGTACTATCCCAACCAACAATTCCAGAAATAGAATCAATAAAAATGCCGTTCACCCCACCACTTAAAATTTTGAACTTATAATTAAATAGATTTGAGGTGTCGGGCTTTACCGAATTGCCATTTTGATATTGTAATACTACAACCGAGTCGTTGCTATAAGCTATGGTAGGTGCTTTTAAAATTTCGTAAACAAAGGTTAAGGAGCTTGTATCCCAGCCGCGTTGATTGTCCACCCTAACTTTTAAAGCATAAGCACCAGGCATTAAATTGGTATCGCCATATATTTCACCTGTTAAACTATCCATTCTAAAAGAACTAGAAAAAGGCACTTGCGACACAAGCCTAAACGTATATTGACTATCAATATTAAACCCTAAATTGGGTTTTTTAGTTACTATAGGATATTTATTATTGGTTGCCATAATACGGGGTGTATAATAAAAATCATAAGGTGTAGTTTTTACGACAAAACTATCAAATTGTCTTGTTCTAAAATTATTTCTAATTTTAATAACACCCGATCTAAAATTTGCTGGTAATTGATACCGCCATCCATGCGACCCCAAATTTACTGTGGCATTATGATAAATATTGGTATTATCATAATTTATTTGAATCAGCTCGAACGCATTGGTATCTAATTCGGCACCATATTGTCCATATAAAAACTGCCGATCGGCTTCAAAATTAATTCTTGCCCCAAGATTCCTATAACTCGCTACCCTGGCACTATCTAATAGTCTTCCCGAGGCAGTGGACGCATTTTGAAAATACGTATTACTATCTAAATTTTTACTACGGTTTAAATAAGTGGTATCGTTAAAAGGTAAATAATAAAACAAATTTGCCGAATATGGAAGTATCGCTACATTATAATTACTGGCAATTTGTTTAGGACTGCGATTGGCTTTCCATATTCTAAAATCAGCATAATGACCAGCCGTTGTACCTGCGAAATTTTCTCGTGGACGCGCTAAATAATTTTCGTTTAAAAAAACATTGGGATCTTCATTGGCAACTCTAATGGTGCTATCTAATAACACACCATTTACATATAAGCGTATAATATTATTACCATAACTTAGTGCAAAATGATTCCATTGAAATAAATCTAAATTAGCAGGTTTGGAAAAATTCTTCACATTCGAGTTAAAGGCAGTATAAACTAAGGAACCTCCGTTTGAAATAGCCAAAGCCACTTTTGAACCTACTAAAATAGTACCAAAATCAAATAATCTCACAAAACCCTTACCTAATGGATCAAAACCAGCTTTAAATTTAAACCAAGTTTCAACTGTAAAGCTATCACCAAGCGTAAAATTGGGCATTTGTACATAATTTTGAGTATTGTTGTAACCAATTATATTTATCCCATTTATAGTGCTTTCATCAATCAATAATGAGGTATTTGTAAATAAAATAGCGGTATCTTTATATCGAGGATTTATATTTAAGATAACTGTAGTGGTATCGCTAAAATTACTATTTCTTATAACAGCTAAAATAGTATAACTACCAATTGGTAGTTGTGAGCCCCAACTCATGATGCCCGTAATAGAATCTATTTTAATTCCAGATATTTGATTCCCAGCTAAAGCATACCTTAAATACGAATCACCACCAGCATAAATTAAAGGTGTAAACGTATATCCAGTATCGCCTACAATGCCATTCACATTGGTGAATCGATAGCGTATAGTGGGTCTATCAGCAATTATTTGTATATTACAATAACTATTAACACCATTCACCGCATTTTGCGCTCGTACTTTTAAGGTATAGCTACCCACTGCAATAGTATCTCTTGAATTACGAATTTCACCTGTAGTATCGTTAATACCAAAATATAAATTTTGACCCGTTGGCGAATCGATGCTATACCGAATATCATGCCCATAAAAACTTGGATTCACCTCAATATCATTAGCATAAATCGCCGTAATTTGTGGATAATTAAAATTTTTAATACTATCTACTACATATAACGTAAAAGGCGTTGTGGTACTACCCCTTGAATTATTGGCTTTAACTTGCAACCGATACTGTGCAGGCATTAAAGATGAATCACATGTAATATTACCCAATAAACTATCAATCCAAATTAAATTTGTAGGCGGATGCACCAAACTAAAACGATACTGACTGTCTAAATTAAAACCCAAACTTGCTTTAATATCAATACGTATAGTATCTAATGTATTGATGTCTTTATTTAAAGTAAATAGAGACGGCGAAAACTTAAATTGATAGGGGGTTGTTTTAATATATACTGTATCCCTAACACTATTGTCGTCAATATTCCTGATATTAATTCTTCCTGAAACAAAATGTTGTGGAATTTTAACCCGCCAATAATATCCCATACCGCTGCCATGTGTATTAACAGATTCAAACTGGGTTCGCGCTTGTATAAGATCTTGAGGATCAAGACTATCTCTTAAAGTAATATAAATAAATTGTTGCGTAGAATCGTAATGATAGATAACCCCGGTATCAAAAGCACTTGAAACTAGCGACACACTATCTAAGGCATCTAATGTTTGACAAACATTTTTTAAAATTGTATTGTTTAATATATAAGTATCAGAACCTAAATAGGTATTATTATTTAACGGTAAATAATAATATAAACCAAAAGTCTTAGGATTAATTTTTAAATTCAAATTACGATTTATATCAGCCAAAGATTGCGATTGTCCCCAAATTCTAAACTCTGAGTATTGACCTTGAGTTGTATTTTCATATCTATTAGTAACCGAATTATATTGCCCACCAAGTATATTTTTATTAAACAAACTTGGGTTCATATTTCCCAAACCGCCCGCATCTCTTAATATCCCATTAATATACAATGAAGCCATGCCATTATTTTGAACCGAAATGGCGTAATGATTCCAAGTATTGGGACCAAAATTTAACGAACTTAAAGTTAAGATATTATTATACGTTTGGGTTGACCAAAAAAATTGACCCGAATTTAAACTCAATTCGATAATATAATCATTATTATTAAACCTTAAAATATAGTGTCTTTGATTGGTTAAAACATTATCTAACTTAAACCATGTTTCAATGGTATAATTGCTCCCAAAACTCATATTGGGTAAACTAATAAAATCGCCCGCAGTACTATTGGCAACCGCTGGTGTTCTTAATTGTACATAACTATTGGTATAATTGGTAATGCCACTTTTTGTAATTGGATGAACCTGAATGTTATAATAGGCGGTATCGGTGGCTTGTAAAAGAGAATGATTAAAAATAACTACGGGAATTGTATTTAAACCAATTGGAAACTCACCCTGCCATTTTATAACACCAGTTAATGAATCTACCGTTACACCTTTAAGCGGCTGGGCTAAACGAATATAATACGCAGTATCTTCATTAGTATAAATTTGAGGTGACACCGACCTGCCCGTATCGCCTAATATTATATCAACATTGTTTACAGGATACTGAATACTGGGCGTATCATAAGTAACCAAAATATAAACAGAAGTCGTATCCCAATTGATACTATTGCTTGCTTGTACCTTTAATGCATATAAACCTCGAGGTAAACTTGTTTTATCCCAAGTAATATTACCATTTAAACTATCTATAGTAAAACGTCCATCAATCGGTAATCCTTCAAAAAAACGAAACCTATAATTCGTGTCGGAGTTATTGCCTAAGATGGGTTTGGCTTTTCTTAAACTTGAATTAATTAATTGAGCCACTGTATCAATTGCAGGGCTATATCTAAACCGATAGGGAAATGTTTTGATATTGATATCAGAAAAAGTTCGGCCTGCTTGATTGCTTCTAAACCTTATATTACCACCTAAAACAGTATCTGGTAAATTATATTGCCAAAATACTTTACCCGGATTCACCGTAATAGTATGCCACGAAACACCTTTATCCCAACTCAATTGGAAGGTTTCATTATCTCGTAAACTATCTTTGAGGCTACCACTAATCTTAACTAAATTTTCAAATAAAAAATTACCATTATTTAAAGACGTTAAACTTGCTGCATCAGGCGAAGCCCCGCTAAACAATGACGCATTGCTAAACACTGGGTTAGAAATACCTACCGCACTGCTATAATATGAATTGCGGGTAGCTGACAAAGGTAAATAATAATACAAACTATCTGTAAAAGGCAATAGTTTAATATTATAAGTACTGGCAACATCTTGCGGTGTACGCTTTTTATTCCAAATTCTAAATTCATAAAAACTACAAATTGTTGGAGGCTCTGTTGAAACAGTACTTCTACCAATTCGGTTATTGCCAATAATGCCAGGGGTTGAAGTGGTAGGCGTACTACTCACTTCTAAGCCATTGATAAATAATCGTGCCATATTATTTTCTACGGTTATCGCATAATGATTCCAGGCGTAAATATTATAATTTGGAATACTATTCCATGGTATTGTAATGTCGTTCGAGTAGGCTTTATAAACTATGGTACTTACGTTATAGCCTCCTTTATAAAGCGATACAGTATTACCAAAATCAAAAATAGTTGCCTTACCAATATCATAATTTAATTTAAACCAGGTTTCAACACTAAAATTTTGACCAAGATTTAAATTAGGTAAACTTAAATAACCGCTTTGAAAATTAAAATTATAAAAATTTAAATTTGATGCCGCACTTGCATAGGCTGTATCTATATTAATAGCAACAATATGTATCGTAAAATGGGTTGTAAAAGAATCTATTGTATTATACAACCTAATATTTAAAGGATAGGTACCTGGGCTTAAACTTGAAGCCCATTTAATTCTACCGGTGAGCGAATCTATGCTAATACCCGCCACAGCTGTCGAAATAATTTTAAATTTGAAACTGGTATCACCCCCAGCATAAAAATTGGGCAGCATGGAGGAGTCAGCCACGCCAGGCCTATAATAAACATCATTTTTAGTATAACCAATAGTGGGATTATCGCTTATGATTTTAATAGGTAGATACGCATCGGAATACGAAATAAAATTTTGTACCCTGATTTTTAAAAGATAATTACCAGGAGCCACTACTCGAGTATTAAAAATCTTCCCGTTTAATGGGTTAATAGCAAATCCTATATTTTGAGATGGCGAATCTATTATAAAATTAGGAAATCTACCTTGATATGTTGGAGCAACCGAACTATCAAAACGATTAAAAACAATTTTAAGAGTATCTGCATATTGTAAATGTCGCAGTGTATCTAAAATAAATAGCACAGTAGTTTTCATAGTTGGTCCTCCCAAACTATTGTAAGCCGAGGTTTTAATAGTATATCTGTTAGGTAAAATATTATCTGTCCAATTAAATGCACCTGTATTAGAATTGGTTGAAATTTGATCTGAGTTGGGCTCAATGGTAAAGCTAAAATTATAAACACTATCTAAATTGTAGCCTAATTTGGGGATGCCACTTGAACCAGCAATACCAAGGGGATTGGTTACAGATTTATAAATGGTGTCTTGGGCATAACGTAAATTATAAGGTGTAACCTTTACCTCAAAATCGTTCAAACGTCTATCGCCCAATACATGCCTTGTTTTAATAACACCCGACACAAAATAAGACGGTAGTTTAGCCCGCCAATTGGTAAAATTAATTACAGAGGCATTAATCCAACTTAAACCATTGTCAATGCTAATTTGTATGGTATCACCTAAGGCTAAAGTATCCTGTATAGTTCCATAAAGATACAAGAGATTTGTATCGTAACGATATGAATAATTAGGATTAATATCATATGAAAACGCTTTCCTTAAAATTGCTGAATCGGACCAAGCTTGGGGTGATTGACTTTTATTAGGAAATTTTGTACCAAGGGCTAAAGGTTTATCTTCAGATAAATAGGTAAAATCGTTTAAAGGCAAATAATATTCTAGTCCAATACTAAAGGGATTTATTTTGAGTTGATAATTATTTTTAATGTCGGTTGAATCTAAGGCTTGTTGCCATAACCTAAATTCTGACAATCGTTGGAAAGGATTGTCATACCAATAGCCAATTAAATTTCTATTAAAAGCAACGGGAAATTTTTTTGTATTTGGTCCTTTGATGTCTACAGGCTTGCCATTGATATAAACTGTAAGTTTGGGATTTAGAACCACTGCAAAATGATTCCACTCATAAGGATTAATACCTACGTCGTCTAAATAAATTGAATTTGACGCAAAATAATCGGTTCTATCAACTGTACCTTCAGAGGCAACAAATAAATAAGGTCTTGAATTAAGATTAAAAATGCCGGCATAAAAAAAATTATCTTCATTGCTTGAATCCTCAAAATAAAAAAGATATTGATAGTTGCGTATGACTATATCTAATTTACTCCATAATTCAATTGTTGAAGTGGTATCAAAGGATATTGTTGGTATTTGTATACCATAATTACTACGAAAAGAAGTATTGGTATATATTCTAGCGGAATCTTGGTTATAAGCAGGTATAATTTTTAAAGTATAATCGATTTGTTGGTTAAATTGTGGGTTTATGGTATCTTTTAAGACAATCGTAACTGGGTATGAACCTATCGCTAAGGTGGTATCCCAAGAGATCATGCCATTGAAGGAGTCAATTTTTATGTTTGCACCCGTAGCATTCATTAAACGGAATCTAAATTGATTCTTATTTACAAAATCATAAGTAATAGCTGTGTCGGAATGTCCAGATTTTTTAAATGTCCCTAATGCTAAATTATCAGCATATTTAAATCTTGGAAAAGGTGCATTATAATTAAAATAAATACTTACAATTTGATGCATAGTACTTGTATAGAGCTTCAAAAAATTAATACTTCCCCCAACAAAACTCGCGGGAACTTTATATTTAAAATAGCTATTTGAGAAGTTGATAGGCACTCTTTGATAGTTGCCACTATTGTTGAGACGAATTGATAAATCTCTGGGAAAATTTATTGGGTCATTTGTAATTGCGTTAGAAAAAAAATAAGTACCATAAATATACATATTATCCGCATCAAAAAAATAGCGTGCACCTGTATCATCCACACTGTTAATCATTGCAGAATCAGATAATGCTATCGAACTATAGGCACTATTGCCTAATTTAGTACTATTTAATAAATTCTTAGAATAATTACTAAAATTAGGATTGCTAAGCGGTAAATAATAAAATAGCCCCATTTCGTTACCAAGCGGGCGATTATTCATATCAATATTAATACCAATACTATCTTTAACCAATTTCCAAATTCTAAAATCGGAGAATTGCCCTTGAATGGATACATTATTATTATTAGATTTTGCCAAATAATTGTTATTTAAGATGGTATTAACAGGCACATTGGTAATCACTGAATCCACTAAAATACCATTAATATACAGCTTTACTTGGCTATTATTACCAGCCAAAGTATAATGATTCCAATTGTTCGGATTTAGATTAAAATCTATAAAATTTCTAATTTTGGTTGCACTAAAAGCCCTAAATTCAATCGATTCAGTTGTTGAGAATCTTAGTAATACGGTGCCATTATGAAAGTCTAAAATTGTATTGCCAGCCCTGATATTCCCATCCAATTTAAACCAAGTTTCAATCGTAAAATTACTATCTAAATTAAAAGAGGGTAAGGCAATAAAATCACCATCATTACCAACCGCTACCGAGGTTTTGGTTTGAAAAGACCCCGTGCTTAGAAAATACGCCGAATCTAAATTTTGTGCTTTTATAAAATTTGCACCAAAAATGCCCCAAATGAATATTAAAACTACTTTTAATGTGAATATATTTTTCATAGTTAATCTAATTAATGTTAAAATTTAATATTAAATTTGAACAAAAATACAATATTTTTAGTTAAAATACGTTAATAAAATTATTATTTTTGTCTTAACTTAAAAAACAGGGAAATTTGGGATATTGCACGGGTAGCAATTCCCCTCCAATGGAGTTGTGTCCGTAGGACGGGGTGGTAGTTAATAATTTAATTTTTATTCTAACAATAGTAATTTAATAAATACAAATCATTGATTATTAATAACTATTGCGAAATTGGATTTAAAATTTCAAAATGTGCCTGCAATGTTTCGCCATATTTATCTACAATGGTTAAGGTGTGCTTTCCTAAATTGGGCTGTAATGCAACCTTATGTTCGCCGATAGTACTGCCAACATAGTGATTATCAATATGCCAAAAAATGGGTTGATTTTTAAGACGATACGATGCTTGAAAAATAATCTTTTCGGTTACCCCATTCAAATTCTTAGGAATATATATTTTAGCTTGTTTTAAAGGATATATCAAAGCTATATTTTTTTGATGATTAGGTTTACAACCCTTTAAAAATGGTGGTAACTTTTGATAATCAAAATGATGTTGGCTATAAAACCATTCTTGCATCGGCGGCAACACAAACCAATCTTTTGCTACCATACTGTAAACTGGATAACAAGCTTGATTCACTTGAAATTGCTTAGCAGCATCTAAATAAACTATTTGATGGTATGGGCAAGGTTTTAGTTGAGAACTCATAGGCAGTTCATAAAAAGAATCAATATCGGGACAATGAATACCAGCCTGATAGCCAGATTTTTTGCAAACCATCACAAATTTTGAAGCTACAGCCGGATGTCCAAAAAAATAATCACTTTTAAACAAAGAAGCTATCGAAAACATCACAGGTGCGGCATAGTTTAAACCTGTTAAATTAGGACGTCCTTCACCGCTGGCATTACCTACCCAAACCCCTATTAAATATTGGGGTGTTATGCCAATACACCAAGCATCTTTATGCCCAAAACTGGTACCTGTTTTCCAAGCAATTTTTTGATTATTTTTATAAGATGCCCATCCTGTTTCAGTTTTGGGGCGAATTAAATTCGTCATCGTTTCAAAACCATACCAAATAGCTAATGGATTTATTAAATTTTCATTATGAGCATAAGTCGTAAACTCATTTTTATCATATTTAATAGATGGATTAGGTTTACTGAATAAACTATAAGCTAAACTTTTATAACCTTTACATACCTCCCATAACGAGCCTTCAGCACCTCCTAAAATAATAGGTAAACCATAATGATGCGGCGATTGATTCAAAAATTTAAAATCAAAAGATTTTAACCTATTATAAAAATTTTCTAAACCATATTCTTGTAGCAATAATACATAAGGTACATTTAACGATTTAGTAAGCGCCTCGCCTGCTGGTACAACACCTTCAAAATTGTTTTCAAAATTCTTAGGCGAGTACCCCGAGATAAGGGTTGGTACATCATTTAATAAACTTTCGGGTATAATATTGCCATTTTCGATAGCTAACATAAATAAAAATGGTTTTAAAATGCTACCTAAACTTCTATTCGCCTGTATCATATCTATTGCCGACCCTTGAAGGTCTTTACTTCCATTGGTATTTCCTATATAAGCTAATACATTGGCTTTAGGAATATCAATTACCAATACCGACATATTACTAATATTATTAGCTTGATAATTTTTTTGAAAATTTTCTACCAAATTTGTTATATGCTCTTGAAGATTTCTATTGAGTGTAGTTATAATATTTTTACCTTGCTTTTGGTCTTTAATAGCCTTGATCATTAAATGAGGTGCTAAATTAGGAAAAGATTGAGGTTTAAAGGGTAATGGCTCCTGTAATGCTAACAAATAAGTTTCATTATTAATAATTTTCTTAGTAAATAATTTGAGCAATAATTGATTTCGTTTAATAAGTAATAATGGTTTATTTTTGCCCAAAAATATTTTAGAAGGCGCATTAGGTAAAACCGCTAAAAGACAGGCTTCGCCCCAAGATACATTTTCGGGTGAACGTCCAAAAAATTTCCAGGCTGCCGCTTCAACCCCAACCACATTGCCACCAAATGGCGCATGTTGTAAATAGAAATTCATGATGTCTTTTTTTGAATAATATAATTCTAATTTAACACTAGCAATGATTTCCACACATTTTTTCCAAAAACTTCTTTTTGTATGAGGTTGCGACAACCTCACAACTTGCATACTTAAGGTACTACCACCCCGTATAATACGCCATCTTTTTAAATTTAAAATAAAAGCTTTAAATAACGATATTGGATTAAAACCAAGATGTTGATAAAAATATTCATCTTCATAATATAAAATAGCGGTTTTAATTTTCTCAAAATTTAATGAAGATGGCGGGAAACGCCACTGTTCGTCTGAAGCAATTTTTACTTGTAAAATTTGATGCTGTGCATCTCGTAACACAGTACATGTTGGCACATTGCTAAAGGGTTGGGGTTTTATGAATACATAAACTAAAATGATTATGATTCCCAATATCACAACGAATTTCCATAGATTCATTTTAACAAATCCTAACATGACGTTACTTTGTTACAATTACTTTAGAATATGGCGTTGCCGCATAAATATCATGGCGATACATGGCTTCACAAATGGTTGATGGCAACATAAATTCTCCAATATAACTTGCATGTAAAAGTATTTTTATTGTAATTGATTTTCCTTGTGGTAAATTAAAGAAACTATGTACCGCATCATCTAAAAAATTTTGATAAGTTATGTCTTGGGCGTTTTGTAAAGTTTCATTGTCATGAATGCGGGTATTTCTAATTTCCCAACCACTTGGAAACATTTGAACTAATGCTAAATTATCATAATCTGCTAATAAACCTGGATGCTTCACTTTTATTTCAACCATAAAATCAGTGCCTTGTTTAAGATGATGAATATCAATTTTATTACCTTTCATATCCATATAATTTTCAGTCAATACTATATTTTGGTCTGGTTTTACAGATGTATTCATTAAAGGAATACCTTCATTAAATAAACTAAGATACATATCAGTTTTTCCAGAATTAGTTAAACTAATTTGATTGCGATTTTGTGTTAGTGGTATGTTAAGTGTTTTAAATGCACTCACAAGTTCAACATTTTGAGTAACGCCATTATATGCAATAGTACATTGTGTTTGTCGACTTTTTTGAGAACCAAAAAATTTTTTAAGCGCCTTAGTAATACTTAATAAACTATAGGCTGTGGTTTGTGTACTATACCATATATCCGATTTTAAATTATTAGATATGGCTTTTAAAAGACTCAGCGATATTTGTTTTCTATTTAAAACTAAACTGGATTCTAAATCTAATGCCATATTCCGTTCTGGGCTACCAAAACTATATCTAAAATAATCGTTTGCATTAGATTTAAAAGACAAATCCCATAAATTTTCAGCCACATCGGCTTTACCACTTATGGCATAAGCCGCTGCTAAACGTCTTAGCACGGTTCCATCTAAACTGGACTTTTCTTTTAAGCGGTTCATAGCACCCCACGCGGTAGATTTACCTAGGGCTAAACAATAAAGGCGTTGCGCTTGTAATAAGTCGTAATCCGCAACAGACATCAAACTTGAATTTTGAAAATTTAAAGACCAATTATTGGCTTGAAGCACCTCATAATTAAGCCAACTTTTTAACATGGTTTCTGGAATATCGTAACCTAAGTTTTGGGCTTCTATTAAAAAATTTCCAGCGTATATATTTGCCCATTCGTTGATATAAGATTCACTTTCTGCCCAATAACTAAAAGCTCCTGAAGTATTTTGAAATTGTTTTAACTTTTCAATGCCAGCTTTAACATTAAACTCTATGGATTGTTTGTCTATATCGTTTAGATCTGAAATTTGTGGTAAATACAATTGCGGAAATATACTTGAAACCGTTTGTTCTAAACAACCATAAGGATATTTAATTAAAAAATCTAAGCGCTCAGATAATCTAAAATTATATATTGTTGTTAAATTTAGCGCTGCAGCATTAGTACCTTCAAGTCCTAATTTATCGTAATTTAAATGCAGGGTTTGCCCTGCCTTAACTACAGTATCAAGTGTTGTTTTAACAATGGCAGAACGTGGTTTAATTTTAATAGTTGTACTGTTGGTTGCTTTATTACCAAGCACTTCGGCTGAAACAATGATATCATCCTCACCAATTTTATCAAGCGTTTTAACTTGAAATGTAACAATGGTTTCATTTTGTTTATTAAGCTCAATATTTTTGGTTTGACCTTCAATAAATTGACAATAATTTTTCTTTGAAAATATTTTTAAAGATACTTGATTCGATTTTAAATTATCTGTAAAAATGGTTACCGGTAATTCAAATGTTTCGTTTGAACCTAAGGTACGTGGTAAGGTGGTTAACACCATGAGTGGACTCTTAACAGTTGATGACTTTTCAGCCGACCCATAAGCGTCTTGATTATGAGCAATAACCATGGTTCTAACAGCACCAATATAATTAGGCATCGTAAATTGGTGCGTAGCATTGGCACCTTCTTTTAAATAAAACGGTCCAAAAAATTTAGTAACGGGTTTAAAGCGATTTTTATTAGAATTTAAATCGCTCACATTATATTCATCGCCACCAGTAACTAACAAAGGATGCATCTCGCCAGCCAAAGCACCTAATACATTATTGTACATATCCCATGTTTTAATTTTGAGTGCCTCTTTAGAATAAAAAACAGTCCATGGATTAGGTGTTTTAAAATTGGTAATATTCAGCAAACCTTCTTCAACAACAGCAATGGTATAAACCATCGCTTGCTTATTTTTTTCAGCAATTTTTATCGTTACATTCTTTAAAGGTTCTACATGATCAGCCATCGTAATGATGGGGTTTAAATGCGAATGTTTATTTTCAATGGTAACAGCTTGAATACCATATAACCGAATGGGCAAAT
>JASGCT010000104.1 GCA_030053915.1 Alphaproteobacteria bacterium | reverse complement strand
TTTTAAAATATGGTGATAACTTGTGGACGAATCATAAACTCATTTTATTAACAGAGACGCATCACGATACCAATGGATACTATCGATATTTAAGGCTACAGAACATTTATATTGTGTCGTTTTTATATCCAAATCAGATTTTAAAAATAGATTCTAACAAAACTTTTTATCTTGATTATCAGTATTATATTTATGTGTTAAAAGAAAAATTATCAAGATTATTCAACAAGGATATTAGAGATAAAAATGCTGTTGGTTTAGCGATGGCATTATTATATGGTAACCGTACCGAACTCGATAAATCGCTATTAAATGCTTACACCCAAACGGGCGTGGTTCATATCATTGCGGTAAGTGGGATGCATGTTAGTTTATTGTATGGATTAATAATTTTACTATGGAATATTTTTGGCAAGGTTATGAATTTAAAACCAATTTATAAAGTATGGGTGGTTGGTATATTTATGGGTATGTTTACGGCATTAGCGGGTTTTACGCCTTCAATTTTAAGAGCGAGTCTTGTTTTTGGTATTTTATTATGGGGCGAATACAAACATAAAACAATTTACAATTATAATAATTTAGCCGCGGCAGGTTGGATATTATTATGGCTAAAACCAACTAATATCTATGATTTAGGATATCAATTGAGTTTTTTAGCTGTTTTAGGTATTATGTTGTACGCCAGACCATTAGAGAAATTATTGTTTTTTAAAAACTCTATTTTAAAGCAAATTTGGCTTTGTATAACCTTATGTGTTGCGGCACAATTAACCACCTTCCCTTTAATTGTATATTATTTTAAGCAGTTTCCATTATTATTTATTTATACCAATATTATTATTATTTTTTGGTCAACTATTATTTTATATTTAATTATTGTTTTAGTTTTGGTATCTTGGTTACCGTTATTGAGCACTTGGGTAGGTTGGTTAATAAAATATTTAACATTGGTTATGAATGCAATAGTTTTATATTTTCAGAAAATTCCATACTCTTCCATGCATGTTTCTGGGTTTTCGGTATATGGTTTATGGATGATTTATGGAGGTTTGTTTATAATTACGTATTGGGTTTATAGGCGGATAAAGGCAATTTAAAAATTTAAGAAATTATTTTAATATATTTAAAAAAAATAATTACCTTTGTAAAAATTTGATATGAAAAATAAATATTTTTTAAGTTTTTTTATCCTGATATTAGGTTTAAGTTGTAAAAAGGAAAATGTATATGTTCCTGATTACAGACCGTCTGTAGTTCAGATTGGGGTGGTTAAGTATTTAGATACTGGGGCATTTGCAGGTTTGCAACCGATCGGCATTGCTTTAAATTATGGTGGCTTTGGATTAGGAACTTTAACTAACTTAGACGGTGAACTTACAATTTACCGTGGTAAAATTTTTAAGTTAGACTCATCTGGGCGTGTTTATGATATTTCATTAACTAGAGATTCTACGCCTTATACTACAATTACAAGTTTTGATCCAAAAATTGAATATATTTATAATACGCCAATTACTTTAGCAGATTTGGAGCGGTCTTTAGATAGTTTATTACCAGATACTAGTAATTTAATTTTTTCGATTCGGATAACTGCAAATTTTGATAGTATCACCACAAGAACTTATTACAAAATAAATCCACCTTTTCCAACTTTAGCTGTTGCACGCCAGAAGCAAGTTGTATTTAATTATCAAAACAAGGTTGGTACTGCGGTAGGATTTTGGTATCCAAGTGTTTTGAAGGATATCAACCACGCTGGGTATCATTTTCATTTTATTAGCGATGACTTGCAAGCCGCTGGTCATATCTTGAATGCAAACATGAGCAACGTGGTGGTAACGATTGGGACACATAATACTTATTCGGTTTTAGATTATTAAAAAAATGTTAATGTTCAGAATTTAAAGCCCTGTTCATTTTATTTGGTAAAGCATTGTCAAGAGATGTAAAACTACCATAAATTCATTAAATATGAAACCTTTTAAAATTTGAGACAACAATAAATGTGCTTTTAATAATTTTAAATTATGATTTAATATTATTTTTTAGTTGCCATATAATTTGTACTATTTTATCTTCTTGTCCGTCTATAACATCTTGATTTCCAATTTCTTTAATAACTTGACGTGGGTTTATTTGGTAAAGTTCTGCGAGTCGTAAAATGGGTTTTGAAAAACCAGAAAAAACACCATATTGCGAACTTATAATATTTTCGGGCGTTATTTTCGGACAATTTTTACTATTAAATAAGGTTTCTGCAAGGTCTGTAGCAGCAAGAAGTTTATCAAAATTCACATGAGAACATAAATGCATTTTTTGCAAAACAGCAACTAATACCTCAAGCTGCGTTTTACCTGCACCAGCACCAAAGCCACGGGCTGTTCCATTAACAACCGAAGCACCCGATTCTATAGCCGCTAACGTATTAGCAATGGCTAAGCCAAAATTATTATGGGCTAGAAATCCAATCGGAATATTTAGATTTTGCGTTAAAAGAGAAATTTTTTGTTTGACCTCATTAGGCAATAATGCACCAGCTGAATCCACTACATTAAGCCCGGAAACGCCAAAGGCTTGTAGTTTTAAACCATCTTCAACCAATTCATTATCATTAACTAAATGCGTCATAAACATCACACTCCAAACTTGCTTCCCTTTATCTAAAGCATATTTAATAAACCGTTCGCCCACTTCAGCCATGGTGCACCTCGACCCAATAATTATGATATCAACTTGTTTCTCAATTGCTAATTGAAGGTCTCTTTTTATGGTAGCAAATCCAGGCAAAATCAGTGTTGAAAATGCCGCATTTTTTATATGTTCTCGAGCAATTTCAAGGACTTCTGCATCTGGTAAAGCACTTCGTCCCACTTGGATTGAACTACCGCCTAAGCCATTGGTATGTCCTACGTCAATGATGTCGATCCCTGTAGCATCTATAGCATTGATATATGAGACTATAGTATCTTTTTTAAGTTTTTGATTTAGAGTATAATTACCATCTCGCAAGGTAGAATCGACTATTTTTAATGAGTTCATAAATTTTATTTTTGTTGAGCAAATTTTTCGGCAACTGCAATAGCGGCACAATTGATGATATCTAAATTACCTGCATAAGAAGGAATATAATCGCCTAATCCTAAAACTTGAACTTCAATCATAATCTTACCATTTTCCCAAACAGGTGGTACTAAAATTGAATAACCAGGCACATAACTTTGCATCAGTTTTTCCATTCGAAATACGGCTTCGTTTAACGCCACAAAATCGGGACGGGCAACCAATGCATAAATGGTATTTTGCATATTTACTTCGGGCACCTTTGGGTTTAAATTAACAATCACTTTACTGGCTGGTATTTTACAAAAACTTTTAATAGCTCCTTCCGTTGTAAAAATGTATTCATCTAAATTTTTTATGGTAGCAGGACCTGCGCCTTTATTAGCGGCATTGGTAACTATTTCGATATAAGGAACATTTTTTTGAGTTGATGCAATACAGTATGCCATTGGAATAGAGGCTTGACCACCACAGGTTATCATATTGATATTTTGCGCATTATTTACAACATCTAAATTAAGTGCTGGAATACATACCTTTCCTACTTTGGCTGGTGTTAGGTCGATAACAAATTTTCCTAAGGGTTCTATTATAGACCAATGATAGCGGGCATCAACCGCTGAGGTTGCATCAAAAATTAAATCGATATTATCTTTATTTTTTATAATGGCATGAATACTTTCATCAGAGACATTTACCCCTAAAGATTTTGCTTTTAAAATACCGTCAGAATCAAGATGACGTCCAATAAAATAGGTACATTCTAAAAAGGGAGACCGCAAAATTTTAACAAGCAAATCCGTTCCAATTTTACCGGTTCCTAAAATGGCCACTTTTTTCTTTACCATAATACAATATTAATTTATTATGGCAAATATCCAACTTTATTTTTATAAATATTTAAAAATTAAAGAATTTACGATAAAATTATATATTCTTGGTAAAATTTGTATAATATTAAATTTTTTATTGCTTAAATAAAATTAAACTTTAGTTTTAACATATAATAGTTATATTCAAAAAAAATCTCGTAATTTTGCAGAAATTTAAAACATGTCTTTAAAAGTCTTTAATAATTTAACAAAACGCAAAGAAGTATTTACGCCATTAAATCCACCGTTTGTTGGTATGTATGTTTGTGGTCCTACTGTTAGCGGAGAAAGTCATTTAGGACATGCCCGCCCTTTTATTACCTTTGATGTAATATATAGGTACCTTCTATTTCTTGGTTATAAAGTTCGTTATGTAAGAAACATTACTGATGCAGGACATTTTGAGGAAGAAGGACGAGCGGCCGAAGATAAAATATCTTCAAAAGCCCAGTTAGAAAAATTAGAACCCATGGAATTAGTTCAAAAATATACTAATTTATTTCACGATGCCATGGCGGCTTTTAATAATTTACCACCCAGTATTGAACCAACAGCCACTGGTCATATTGTTGAACAAATAGAATTAACCAAAAAAATTATCGAAGCAGGATATGCTTATGAAATCAACGGTTCAGTTTATTTTAATGTTAAAAAATATCACGAAGATTTTTCTAAAAGAAACCAACCTTATGGTATTTTAAGTGGACGAAAAATTGAAGACCAAATAGCGGAAAGCCGTAGTTTACAAAACCAAGACGAGAAACGCGAAGCATTAGATTTTGCATTATGGAAAAAAGCCCCAGAAAATCATATTATGCGTTGGGCAAGTCCTTGGGGTGAAGGTTTCCCAGGTTGGCATATTGAATGTTCTGCAATGAGTACCAAATATTTAGGTAAAAAATTTGATATTCATGGTGGTGGTATGGACTTACAATTTCCACATCATGAATGCGAAATAGCCCAAAGTACAGTGTGTAACGATGTAACCCCAGCTTCCTATTGGTTACATAACAATATGATTACCATTAATGGTAAAAAAATGGGCAAAAGTTATAATAATGTTATTAAACTAAGCGAACTTTTTCATGGCAATCACCCCTTGCTTAACAAAAGCTATAGTCCTCAAACCGTGCGGTTCTTTATTTTACAAAGTCAATATAGAAGCACCTTAGATTTTAGTAATGATTCATTATTAGCTGCCGAAAAAGCATTGAAAAGACTTACTGAAACCTATATTTGGCTACAAAATTTTGAATCCTTTAATTATACTACCCTTATAATCCCTGAAGGATTACCCAATTATAATGAACAAATTTTAAAAGCAGTAAATAATTTCAAATCCTGTCTCGATGAAGATTTTAATACTGCAAAATTATTGGCTGAAGTGTTTGAAATTTTACCAATTTTAAATGCTGTTAAAGATAAAAATCTAAAAATAGAATACTTACAACCTGAGGTGTTGATACTTCTTAAAAAATCGTTTAAAGATTATTTAAAGGATATTTTAGGTTTGGATTTTAAATATCCCACTGATAACCATTATTTAAAGAATGCTTTAGATTTATTAATCAATCTTAGAATGTCGGCAAAAAAGAATAAAGATTTTGTTACAACAGACACCATTCGCCAGGAACTTTCAAAAATTGGTATTATAATAAAAGATGAGAAAGATGGTGGTATTAGTTATAGTTTTAATACTATCTAAAAAACTTTTTCTATTTTAATACTATTTCAAGGGCTTGTAAATAAAGTCTATGTTCAATATGATGTATTTTTTCGGTAAGCGTTTCTAAAGTATCCATTGGCTGAATATAAAGGGCTTCTTG
>JASGCT010000103.1 GCA_030053915.1 Alphaproteobacteria bacterium | reverse complement strand
ATTTTTTTATTTATTAATTCAAAAAATAATAAAAAATTATACAAAAGAAGTTATATATTTAGGGGCATCATTTATTATAGGTTTTTTTGTAATTGGGTATTCTACATATACAAGAAATTGGATTGAACATGGACATGTATTTTTTCCTGTTTATGGAAATGGGCATGGTCCAATGGTAGCTGCAATGGATTATTATGAACAAGGCAATCAAATTATAAATTTCTTTAAAGCTATTTTTGCAAAAACAGGTTTTGGTTATTATATGGATCACCCAATAATTTATAAAATTCCATTTACATTTAATAAATATGAATTAGAAAGATACGGTTTTGCTGGGACTATGGTTGGTGGATTTGGCGTTTGGTTTTCGGCAATTTTTTTAATGTATTGTGCTTGGTTAATATATATTATTTTTAGTGTGTTATTTAAAAAAATAACCTTTGATTTATTTTCTTATCTTGCATTTATTATTATTATATTAGCATCATGTTTAATAAACCCTCATGCATATATCGCTCGTTATTCACCACAATTTTATTTGATTCCTATTTCATTATTTTATATACATTTTATATTATTCAAAAAATTTAATTTTTTTGTAAAAATTTATATGGGTATTTTGGTTATAAATTGTTTATTAATTTGCGGGTATTTATTATTAAACTACCAAGCTAGTAAAATTAGGCATCAACAAGTAGAATCGTTTAAAAATTCTAATAAAATATTACAAATAAATTTTAATCACCACGTTTCAAATCGATTTCTTTTTCAATATAATCAAATACCTTTTATTTTCAACGATTCATTACAACCAACTAATTATACAAAAAAATTTTATCAATCGGAATTAATTATAAAATAAATTCATTTTTAAATAATATGATTTATGATTATTTAATTGATTTATTTTTAATAATGTTTTTAATTATAAACTTTGGTCTTTTTTTAGACTCTTCAAATATTTTAGAAATATATTCACCTATTATTGATAAACTAACTATTTGTAATACCCCAAAAAATATAACTAAACTTACTAATGTGGTAATTCCATTTAAAGTACTATGTCCAGAAAAAAATAAATATAGATAAAAAAGAAAAACTAATATTGTAATAATTATTAAAAAGAAACCTAAATAAGTCATAATTTCAATAGGGATAAATGTAAAAGAAAAAATACCTTTTTTAGCCCAATTAAAGTTAGAACGCCAATTTGCAGTTGTTTTTCCAAACATTCTTTCGGGTCTTATATATTCAATTTTAGTTTGTTTAAAACCAACATAAGCTCTTAAGCCTCTTAAATAAAAGTCGGATTCTGGTAGTTTATTTATTTCATCTACAACTACTCTATCCATTAAAGAAAAATCGCTAGCATCTAACGGTATTTCGATGTACGAAAGCTTTCTAAAAATCCTATAAAATAACCTATAACAAAAAGCTAACCATTTTTTACCTTCCCTTTTAGGGCGAGACCCATAAACAACTTGAAAACCTTGCTCCCATTTCTCAATAAATTTTTCAATTAATTCAGGTGGATCTTGTAAATCACCATCCAATAGTACAACCACGTTTCCTTTGGCAATAGACAGTCCACTTAAATAACCGGATTGCGAAGAACCAAAATTCCTACTTAGTTGAACAGCCAAAACTCGTTCATCATTACCAATAATTTGATTTAAAACCTCAACAGAATTGTCTGTACTATCATTATCAGTAAAAATTATTTCATAATCAACATTAAATTTTTCTAAAGCAGTTTTTAACCTTTGATACATATATGGTATAGTTAGGGCTTCATTTCTACACGCCACAATTGCACTGATAAATTTTAAAGGATTATTTTGTTTTAATTCAAATTCAAAATATTTTTTACTTAAATTAAGATACCAATCAGAAATATATGAATTTAGTTCATTTAAATCAAAATTACCATATTTTTTTTCAATGTACGTTAACAAATCTTGATTTGATTTATAATGAAAATTTGATAATTCATTGCTTCGTAGCGTTAATTGTTGAAGTATAAAAATAATCAACGAAGCATTACAACCCCTCTTTGTCAAATTGTTAAAAAATTCTTCCTTAGCTGAATTATTACCATTTTGTATAATTTCATTGAGTTTTGAATCTGCCTCTTCAAATATTCCATACACATTTTCAAAATAATATTCTGTATAATTAACTTTAAAATGTGTAAACATTTCTTTTAAAACAAATTGATTTAATTTATGTTGAATATGTTCATTGGTGTTATTGGTTCTATTATTTAAATAATCAATTGTAGAATGTCTTATTAAAAAAAAATTATCAATTTTTAAATTAGAAAAAAAATGTAGATACGAATCTAACTTTAATAATGTAGGATTTAAAGTCAATTGAGGATTATTAAAATTTGTAGATTTAATTTCATTCATAAAAAATACTGTTCTAATTTTTTTTTTCATAATGATTATTAAACTTTCATACGAATTTTTATCAAAAATTAATATGTTTTCTGTTGGTATATCCACCCACCGCCAATGCTTTTCTTTTGATTCAGAAATTAAATAAACATTCTTTGTAGTTTTATAAATTGAATGAAATAAATTAGTACCAAGCATATTATTAGGTTCAATTATAGCAATAGCTTCGGTTACATGTTTCCAATCTTGCTGTGTAATATGTATCATATTTGTTGATTTAATTGAAATAAGATGAAATTAAATATAGGCTCACTAATTTTTGTTATTGTTGCAAAAATACGAATAAAAAAGATAATTAGAACAAATTTTTAATTATATTTGCAACAAACTAATTATATGATTTACGAACTTAATTACACAACAAAAGAAGAACATATAGATGTTCAAGGTATTATGGATGGTTTATATTATCCATTTTATATGGAAGATTGTCGTCATAAATTCATAAAGGAAGTAATGAATTTTGATATCGAACATAAAGCTAAGGAAGGTATTAATATGGTTTTAACAGGTTACACGATAAAGTTTTTAAGGCCCTTAAAAAAAGATGATTTGTTTAAAGTAACTTGTATTTTACTACAAGATAAAGCCCATCCAGCCAAATTTCATATAAAACAAGGTATTTATGTTAACGAAAAACTATATACTGAAGCTACGTTTACCGCTACTTGTATTTTAGCGTCTGGCGGGCGTCCCTTTTTACCAGAAGATATACAAGAGCTTTTAACCACAGCACCAGAATTGTAAATAATTTGCATTAAACAAGTTTTTTAAATTTTAATATTTTATTTTATATGAACCATTTAAAAAATGACTCTCAATCTAAACTGCATGGCTTAGATCATTTAAGGGCATTAGCAATTTTATTGGTCTTAGGTTTCCATTATCAAATGTTTTTTTTGCACCCCCAGTGGACATCTTGGTTTATGCAAATTGGTTGGACAGGTGTTGATTTATTTTTGTATTAAGTGGGTATTTAATCTCATCGCAATTATTTCATCAAATTTATTCTGAAAACCGATTTTCAATTCAAAATTTTTATTTGAAACGTTTTTTTAGAATTCTACCTTTATATTTTTTAGTGGTAGGTATTTATTTTTTGGTGCCATATTTTAGAGAAAAAGAAGCCTTAGCACCTTTTTGGAAATTTTTAACATTTACAGCAAATTTTGGATTAGAAAGTTCGCATTTTGGAACATTTTCGCATGTGTGGTCTTTATGTGTTGAAGAACATTTTTATTTATTGCTTCCGTTAATTTTAACATGTTTAGTTTTTAAAAACCTATTATCTAAATCATTATGGATACTAATCACTTTGTTTATATTGGGAATATTTTTACGTATGTATTTATGGCAACATATTTATCCATCAAATACAATGGTAGATGCTTCTTTAGCCAATTGGTTACAACATTTTTATTATCCAACTTATAATCGTTTAGATGGGCTTTTAGTAGGTGTGGGCATTGCCTTTATTCAAGTATTTAAACCTAATTTCTGGTTATCAATTTCTAAATTTGGAAATTATTTTACATTATTAGGATTGATATTAATGGTCATAATTTTTGGGTATTTTTCAGACTTGGCTTCATATATTACGTCTGTTTGGGGTTTCCCTTTGATAACTGTAGCTTATGGGTTCTTGGTGATGGGGGCAATTTGCCCTTCTAGCTTTTTATATCAATGGCAATCTAAATTAACTACATTAATTGCCACGCTTTCTTATGCAGTTTATTTATTTCATAAAGGGATATTCCATATTGTTCAACAAGTATTTTCGGAGTATGTTCATATCGACTCAAAAGGAAATTTGATGCTAGTTTTGTGTTTGGTTATTTGTTTTACAGGCGCATGGATTCTTCATATAGGGGTTGAAAAACCATTTTTAAATATCAGAAATAAAATTATTAAAAAGTCTGTTTCTAAATCATAAATTTAATAAATAGATGCATATTAAGATAACCTATAAATTTCCATAATGTCATTTAGAATTTTAGTAAAATTGATTTCTAAATCAATTATTTTACCGGAATAAATATCAAATACCCAGCCATGAACTGTTATGTTTCTATCTCGATAGGCTTTTTGGACATCAGCGGTTTTAATAACATTAATACATTGTTCTTGAACATTCAGTTCTACCAGGCGTTTATATTTTTCTTCTTCATCTTTAATAGCGTTAAGTTCAACTCTATGTAAACGATAGACGTCTCTAATATTTCTGAGCCAAGGATTTAAGATACCTAAGTCGGCAGATTGCATGGCGGCTTTTACGCCACCACAATTATAATGTCCACAAACTACTACGTGTTCAACTTTGAGATGTGATACAGCATAATTAATTAAAGCGTTAGAACATAAATCGGTATTAGGAACAAGATTGGCAATATTTCTAAGTATAAAAACCTCACCGGGTTTGGCACCCATAAGTTCTTCGGCGGTAACTCGACTATCGGAACAGCCAATATAAAGTAATTTAGGATTTTGTGTTTTAGATAAGTCTTGAAAATAATCTGGATTAATTTTTAACTTCTCCTTTACCCATTCGTGGTTATTGTTGAAAATTTGTTGTAAATCCATTATAGTTGATCAAATTTTTATTTTAAAGTAGAAGAGTTCCAAAAAATATCTTTCCATACCCCATCTTTATAAATAAACACATCAAAAAAATTTAATTTTTCTGTACTTTTTTTGCCATTAACAATGTCTGTAAGTTTAATTTTTCCATAAACAACACCCAAATTATTTTCATAAATTTCAATCATTAAATCTCCAATGGGTTCAACATTAATAATTTGAATACTTTTATCTTGAAAATTGTTAAAAATTGAATTTTGTTTATTATGGTGTCCGGTATTGGCTCTGATTGCGATAAAATCCTCGTGCATATATTTTTTTATAGAATCCATATTCCCGTTTTTTAAAGCCTCCCATTTATTAAAAATAGTTTGTTTAAGGGATTCTTTAGAAGCTCCGATTGAATTTTGAGAGAATACATAATTTGATGTTATTATCATCATCGAAAAAATGGCAATTAAAATTTTTGGTAATTTCATATAATTTATTTTATGCAAAGATAACGATTTTTTTCTTAATAAATGATTTTTCATATAATTTTTTTTTTTAACTATAATCTTTTAACCTTATAAATAACATATTACAGTAAATAATAATAAAATACAAAATACCATATAAAATTGGTAATACTTTATCAAGCCATTTTGATATAATTTTAAACGATTACTTACAGAATACATTATAGCCTTAATAAAATTAAAAGAAGATTCAAATACAATACATTCTATTTTT
>JASGCT010000102.1 GCA_030053915.1 Alphaproteobacteria bacterium | reverse complement strand
TTTTATAGCGGTTTAAATTATTAGGAGTTGATTTTAGTGCGCTGATTAAAGTGCTTGAAGGTTTTAAAATATCACGTACAAATGCGGATACATTAACATCTATATCCATTACATTTTTTTTAAACGAATCTAAATATTTTTTTACTAAAACAAAATATTGTCTATAATCGAAATTATTATTTAATATATCTCTCCCAATGACCTGATTTTCAAAACGGCTAACAGAATTATAAACATTGTTAGCATTTATGATACCCGATTGTGCAAAATTTTTAGCCGCTTCCCAATTATTAAACAAAGGGACACCATTATTAGGTGAACCACATGTTATTATACCTCCAAAACCAGGTAAGCTACCACTCGAATTATATTTTGCCGCAATACCTTGTGCCATAATGCCACCCAAACTTTGACCAATAACAATATTTTTAAAATTTCTATCAGAAAAATTATTATATAATATCGTAAATTGTGAATCAATAGATCCTAAAGTTGATGAAGCGTCTAAAACATATCCGTCCGTTCTAACAGTTGACTTTGAACTATAATTAGTTGCAATGTAATTGTTATATACATTCCATTGATATGTATTACTACCTAAACCAGGCAATAAATAAACATCTTTTTTAGAACTTTGGGATAACACACCCAATTGAAATAGAAACAAAAAAGAAAAAATTGATATTAAATATTTGTAGTGCATTGTTTTAAAATTTAGTTTTTAATAATTTTATTTTTACCAATTAAAAGTACATCACCTACGATGTCAAAATTTCTAAACTCAATAATTTTTTTTCGATTGAGTTGTATATTGTTATTGGCTTCAATATATTCATTGACTTCTTTGTATTTTAAAGTACTATCACTATAAAAAAACCACTCTTCTTGGCTAATTTTACCATTTTTTTCTCGAATAACGGTTCCTAATATTTTATTTAATTTAGAAGAATATATCGTGGTTTTGTTTTTAACATTCAAAGGTTGGTTAAATTCATAGATATCATCATCTACTTTTTTAACTTGTATGTTATTTTTTTTAACTTCTGTAAGAAGCTCTTCAAAGTTTTTATTTTTCAACTTATTGTGTGTTTCTAAAAAATATCCTATTAAATTATGAATCATATTTTCTTGGTTAGGATGGTTTTCTATGCGACCACTTGCGTAAAGAAACGACATACTTTTATTAACAATTGTAACTTTTTTTAATTCATTATCTAAATCGGGTGGTACTTGCGAGGGCATTGTGTTTTCGTATCGCGGCGGTAAGCTATAGTCAATATGCATTCTTATGTTTCCATTAACATCACTACAGTAATCAACAACTGTCCTTTTTGAAATAGGCGTAAACAAAGGTTTAAATTGAGGTTCTAAATCATCAAATTTATTATTTGAAACAAACTCGGTAGTATTAGTTTCGTCCATGTCTATTTTAAATGAACAAAGGCATTTTAAATCTTGGCTCAGATTTTCAATTTTTGATTCATGATTTGTATTTGTAAATTTATTACAACTTATTTGAGAGCTTATTAAAAATATTAGAATTAGGTACCCCCCCCCCCGCAATTCTAAATTGTTCCTTTTAACCATAATGATTCATTTAAATTTAAAAATTATTTTTCGTAAAGATAACATTAATTTTGATATAAAAAAATATTTTTTTGAACATTTATTAACAATTTAAAAGAACAAAATAAATTTTATAATAATGAGTATTCTAAAAAATGATGTTTTAACCATTATAAATATTGAATTACCCAAGTTTTTAAATGATACTTATTTTTCAAAAGTATTTTTATTTATAATTGGCGAAATTCTCAAATTTTAATCACTGTTGTCCGATAAAAATCAAAAACTTCCATTTTTTTGAATTTTCAATACAAATTTTTGTAATTTTTCACTTTTAAAATACGAAGTGTCTCTTTTTATAAAAGTCAAATTCTTGTTGTATTATATTTTTATGTCTGAACATTTAAAACTTTGAAATTGTGAAAACTGGACGGGTTATAGATTTTAGGATAGAATGTGCGATAAAAAGTATTTAATGGTTTACCCAAAATAAATTTAACCAAAAATTCTTGATAATTTGCGTTATTTTAAATAATAATTGATGGTTATTTGGGAAATATTTATTGATAATTTACCTAAGATAATGATAATTTTGTTTATATTTGCATGTCATTAAACATTTTGAAAATAAAATATTATACTTCTTTTTTTTCTTTATTGGGTTCAAATCAGCAGGATCTCAAAATAGTAATAGTTGTTTAATGCCTTTAAAAATATTCCTTATTTTTTTATTAAATTATTTTATCTCTTAAATAATATTAGGTATGTTTCAATTTAAATGGTTAACGGAGATTCGAAAAATATATTTAATTTATTTTTTTGGCGGGATGCTTTTTTATTTACCAATTTATACAATATTTTTCATTGAACATCAAGTAAAATTAGAAACAATTCTATGGGTGCAGGCAATTTATACTGTTACAGTACTCATTTTTAATATCCCCTTAGGAATAGTTGCAGATAAATTTGGTTCAAAATATGCAATTATTACTGGTTATAGTTTAGAAATAGTTGGATTATTATTTTTTATACTGAACCCTAATATTTGGGGTTTATTTATTGGGAATTTTATGAGAGGTTTAGGATTTGCTTTTATTGATGGTGCCGAGGAATCTCGCATTTATGCTATTGCCAAGAAAAATAATTTAAATTATATTAAATGTCAAACCAATTCAAGTTTTTGTAATGTTATTGGGTTATGTTTAAGTGGTATTTTTGCGTCATTTTTTATCTCGAGTTTTAAAAAAGAATTGCTATATTCTTTATTTGTATTTTCGATATTAGCGAATGTTATATGTATTTTATTAACATTAACGATATCGAATAAAGTCTTAAAAATACCAATCCCAGACGATGCTAAAAAGCAAAAGCAACAACCCATAATAAAGTCTTTAAGAGGAGCAATTATTAATTTTAAAAATAGTGTAACGTTAAGGACAATTATATATATATCAATTTTTGCGGTATCTACCAAAGCAATTTTAGACATTATTTATCAGCCGTTGTATTCCGATCGTCATGTCCAATTATTTTGGTTTGGTTTAACGATATCTATAGGGAGTTTTTTAAATGGATTTTTACAATTTATTTACAATTATTTATACAATCAAAAGCGTTGGAGTTTTAGAGGTATCATTACTTTTAACAGTATGTTTAATGCCATCATGTATATTATATTAGCTTTAGCCGTATCTCCTACTTTAAGTGTTATTGTATGTTTATGTTTATTTAGTAGTTGTGAAAGTACAGAGCCTATTGAGTATCATTACATTCAACTTGAACTCAATGAGACGTATAGAAACTGTTCGCTTTCGTTATTATCCGTACTAAAAAATTTAACCCAAATTGGTTTTCAATTACTAATTCCCTTAATTATAGGTTTATATTCGTTTAAAATAGGGATTATTTTTTTAGGGTCCTATTTATTAATTGGAAGCATTATAAATTTTTTTCTAATTCAATTTTGTGAATGTCCATTAATAAGAAATACACGCAAAATTTAGTAAAAATTACAACATGTTAAAAAAACATTTTTTTTATATTTGAATTGTCATTTCAATCCTTAAATAAATTCCTTTGAAATAATTTTAAAGCCACGAAATTGATGACGCTACCTATGATAAATAATACGCTTAATTTAGATAAAAAATTTGTGGACATCAGAGGTAATTGACGCCAAAAAATGTCAAAAAAACCTTCTATCGCCCAATAATTTATAGACACTACGGCTATTTTTTGCATAAAAGTAGGCATAAAAAACAATGGCATCATACTGCCACCTAAACAGCTCATAACCAAAATAATAAAAGTACTTAAACCCTGAATTTGCTGTCGAGATTGTGCACATGAAGCCAATAACATCCCAAAAGACGTACAAGCATAACTTGTTAACACAATTAAAATGATTAAAGCAGGAAACACTTTAAATATTGGTAAGCCAAATACTAAGTTTGCATATAAAAACATCACTAATAACTGACAAATAGATATGATATTGACGCTGATACATTTCGATAATAAAATGTGCGAGGGGGTTATAGGTGCGCATAAAATTCTTTTTAATGTGCCAGCTTGTTTTTCGTCTAATATACTTGCCCCTATTCCACTTAATAAAAATAATAGCATTAAAATTGATGTTCCAGCAACAGCCTGAACTAATGCTAATGTGGTTTTATTGTTATCAGAACTTATAATCGGTTTTAACTGAAGTTGTTCTATACCAAAAGCATTTGTAGTAGAATTTGATGAATTGGAATTGCTTACAGTGCGGGCATAGTCTTCTACAAACTTATCGTAACTTTTTAAAAAATCATTCTTAGAATCTTTATTATCTGCAGACAGGTTTTTAGACATTTTATGACGCAAGCGTTGGGCACTTAATTGACCCATTTGAGAATTTAAACTATTTAACTTGGATATTAAAGCCCCTTGCAATAAACCTATTTCAAAACTTTTAGCTTCGTCGTATTGAAGTTCAATAGGTAAATTATTGCCAGATAAAAACGAATCGGCAAAGCCATTATCTATCATTAAAATGGAAGCCCGTTTACCGCTTCTAACTAAGTTTAATGCTTCGCCTGAATCTAAAGATTCAAAAATAACATTCGGTATTGTTTTAAATTGTATCAAAGTTTTCTTTGAAATTTCAGTATTATCTAAATCGCAAGCCGCTACGTTAAGTGTTTTAGGTGTTGGTTTTTTATTGGGATTTACACCTCCGTAAACAAAGGTAAATAAAGTAATTAAAAAAATTGGCAAAATAAAACCTGTTATCCAAACCACTTTACTTGATAAGAATATTTTTAAATCTTTTAAAATTAAGGCTTTCATGAGTCTCTGAGTTGTTTACCGGTTAGATGTAAAAAAATATTTTCTAAATTCAATTTGGGAACATCGATATTTTGAATATCAATTTGTAAGTTGTTACACAATTCGATGATTTTAAATAAATGTTTATGTGGGTTGTTGACATATAAAGTCAATATATCGTTAGAAAGCGAACAATCTATAAACTCTTTTTGAAAAATTGATAAGGTTTGGTTATTAAATTGGTGAGATTTAATAACAATTGTATCGCGGGTTTGAACAATGTTTTTAAGTTCGTTGAGTGTTCCTTGAGCCAGAATTTGTCCATGATCCATAATGCCAATATAACTACATAATTTTTCAACTTCTTCTAAATAATGACTGGTATAAATCATGGTCATACCTTGATTATTTAATTGGATTAGGTGTTCAAAAATCAAGTTTCTACTTTGGGGGTCGATGCCTACGGTGGGTTCATCTAAGATAAGAATCTTAGGATTATGTAAAAGTGCACAAACGATATTAATACGGCGTTTCATGCCTCCGGAATATTTTTTAACAAGATCGTGTTTACGGTCGAATAAACCCAATTGTTTTAAATAGGATTCAGCTGTTTGTTTGAGAAAGTTTGAAGGTATTTTAAATAAACGTCCAAAAATCATAATATTATCCCATGCTGAAAGTTCTTCGTATAGAGCGAGCTCTTGAGGTACTAAGCCTATTTGCATTTTAAAGTTTTGATTATGTCTATGAACGTTGAGACCATTGATTGTGATAGTGCCGCTATCTGGTAATTGTAAGGCACACATTAAAGAGATTAGGGTTGTTTTGCCAGCACCATTAGGACCTAATAAGCCATAAAATTCGCCGTGTTTAATATTCAAAGAAATGTTATTTAAAGCAAGAATAGAATCAAACCGCTTCGTTAAATTTGTAATTTGTATCATTTTAAAAAATTGGGTTAACGATAATTTTAGTGAGGTTTTCCAAAATTACGAAAAAAAAATCTAATTTTGTACTAAATTAAAAAAATATTTTATGGATATTAAAAA